>NZ_LXTU01000049.1:0-842 GCF_001683935.1 Rothia sp. ND6WE1A
GTGTTTGCGGTGGTTCGGGGGTTGGTGTTTTATGCGGCTGGGAGGACTTTTGAATAAGCCTCATTACCCCATATATCTATTGAATCTGCGATGGTCGTGACTGATAAATCGTTGCAGTATAAAATATTGGATGACAATGAAGTGCCTCTTCCCTCCTGGCAAATTCTGAGCAGCGAAACACAATCTGTTTCTTTTCTTTCTAATTATAAAAAATGTATAGTCAAACCTGCTGATCGTTCTGCTAGTGCTGGAGTGTCTTTAGTAACTAGTAGAAATGAACTGATGAATGCAATTTCATGGGCAAAGTCAGAATCGCTTACTAAAAAGGTGCTTATCGAGGAATTTATTGATGGACCTGAGTTTAGTGTAGAAACCATTTCTCTGAATGGTGAACAGCATGTTTTGGCTATTACAAGGAAGTTGCTTGGTTCCCAGCCTGGATTCGTTGAGCTAGGACATAGCTTGCCTGCAACCATCTCTTCCGAACATAATCAGCAGATAGTTGAAATTGCCAAAAAGGCAACAAAAGCTTTAGGTCTAGAATTTGGGGTCTGTCATGTTGTGAACTGCTCCCCATTAGTTGGACTGAGAAATCAGTTTCTAACTAGTGGGGAGTATTTTTTTGAGAGCACGAAGTTCTTTGAGTGAATCTCAGCGCGAGCAGCTCGTTGATTTGTTTGAGCAAGGGCTGGGCTATGCGGCAGCGGCTCATCGGTTAGGAGTTGGCCTCTATTCTGTAAAGAGATTTGAGCGTCGTTTCAAGCTGCATGGCAGACTATGTCTTGTGGAGAGACCAACTAAGCAGCACTTTTCCTTCGAGGTGAAGAAGGAAGTCGTCGATC
>NZ_LXTU01000052.1:0-1714 GCF_001683935.1 Rothia sp. ND6WE1A
AGTCCTCATGGTTGAAAGAATTTTTCATTTGTATCCCCTTATTCTTTTAATGATAAATAATTTTATATTACTGAATTGTCTATTTGTGTAATATAATACCTCAAAAATGTACTTATAGTGCTATTTGACATAATTGTAAAAAATTGCTGCCGCTTCACTATCTTGAGCTTTCAAAACATGAGCATACGTCCGCAATGTGATTGATGGATCTGCGTGCTCTAGACGAGCAGCTACCACATGAACAGGAATGCCTGCTTCCAGAAGCAGAGTCGCATGGACGTGCCGCAAATCGTGGAAACGAATTTTAATTAACTGTTCCTCGGAACCCTCAGCATTGTGCCGTTCAATCAGCTTCTGAAAAAGATGCGTCAACGTCGTCGGATAAAGCGGCAAACCAAACTCAGTACAAAACACGTAATCCGTACCTTCCCACGAATCTTGAGTCAGTTCCATATCTGAAACTTGCATCAGCCGATGAGCCTGAAGCACTGACTTAGTTTGATCGTCGAAAGCAACAAAACGTTTTTTCCGCTCTTTGCAGTAACTTCAACCTGCCCCGCATCCGTAAGAGTGACAGAACGATGCACCCGAATTAGTTTCTTCTCAAAATCCACATCAGACCACCGCAGCGCAACAATCTCACCCCGGCGCATACCCGTATAAGCAGCAAGCCAATACAACGCATATAAACGATGAGATTCAGCAGTTGTCAAGAAAGAACGAAGCTCTTGAGCCGCCCATAGCTGAGATTTTGAAACCTCATGTGTTTTGCGTGGAGCAGTAGCCCTTTTCAAGAGCTTCTTTAAGAGCGCTGCAATTCGATTCTCTGTCGCCCTCGCGAGACCCTTTCCAGACCTGCTGCTTCATAATCGCTCTTAAAATCAGCATAGATGTTATCTACATAATTTTGTACATCTTGATTTGGAAACTTAATAACTAAGCTATTATGAGTTTTATCCGTAAAGGGACAGACCAGTAAATAGGTATCGAATATATCAAGAAAAACGTTGGCTTTATTCCCTTATGATAAGCACTATCACCCCTCTGAGCTAATCCAATTGCAACAGAAAGACTATCTAAAGATTATTACGGGCGCACCACTCGTCAAACCAACGAGGGTCATCGCTATCGTGGTCCATGTTGGCTCCGCGAGTTTCGTAAATTATATTATCGAGACCGTACTCCTCTTCTACCTGTTTGTCTTGTTTTCGCCTAGTACCTCCCCCGATTCCTTCTTGAATAGTTACGCCAAATTCTTTATCTGGCCAGAGGCCCACGACAATACGTGATTTAGAATGGCTCTTAATTGATTCAATTAATGAATCAGCATTCATTAAAGAAATCTGATCGTGAGCAGCAAAAATAATAGGTATGTATTCCATTTTTAAATTCTGATAAATCATAAGACCAAAAACCGCATCTTTTTTTCCATAATCTCCACGAAATGGCTTGCTTGATATAATTTTGGGATAAAGGTAAAGGCGATATACATAATTTTTAAAATTCAATTTGTCTTTATCGCTCATCAAAATTTTTTTACATGGATAGACAAGCACCCTCTTAATCAAATGAATAATCCCGTATTTATTCTTTATAAAATCTTCGTAGGAATATATAGGTTCGGAATATTTATATCTAGTATTAAATAAATCGATGTGAATTGACTGCTTTATCTCTTTTTTAATATTATCGAGTTCTATGTTATCATCTAGAT
>NZ_LXTU01000056.1:0-34585 GCF_001683935.1 Rothia sp. ND6WE1A
CTTAATGCCTGAGACGATATTTGCTCTTTCAAGAAACACCCCGCCATATGCTGGAGCGCTGGTGTAAGGTTAGGGACGATTTATGTACGTTGTACCAAAGGATTCTTTCGTGGCTTCAACACAAGGTTCATCTCCTAAACCCGAGATTCGTAATACAAAGCAACGTCGCACAGTGAAATCAACCATAGAAGGTCTTGAAGATTTCATCTCTGCGCAGGATCTTCATCTGTTGATGGTGAACCGCGGCGAATCGGTATCATTAGCGACTACTTACAGAATTCTGCAGTCGATGGCGGAGCAGGGCGAGGTGGATGTGCTCAAAACGGAAGACGGCGAGGCTATCTATCGCCAGTGCGCTGTGGAGCACCATCACCACCACCTATTGTGCAGAAATTGCGGAGCAGCGGAAGAGCTAGAAGTTCCGGACTTAGAATCGTGGGCGCACGAAATCGGTGAGAAATTTGGTTTTGCGGATATCGATCACGTCATTGAAGTCACTGGAATATGCGCAGACTGTCAAAAGAGAGCTAAGACTACTCACTAGAGATTTTATGCAAACAATCGGTAAGAAACTGACCAAGCACACCGGTACGGTGAACAAGCTTGGACTGGTCTGAATTGCATTTGCGAGCTCTAGCCAGGCATGCAAGAAGGTTTATTCAGCGTTGGGTGCTTGCTCGGTTTTTATCTTTCGAGCACCCCCAAATAAGACTTTAAGCAGCAATCTTCTGAGGTTGCGTCTCGCCTCGTCCAGAAGCGCTATGACGTCCTCGTACTCCGGCTACAATCCTGCACAGCACGTAAATGATGAACGAGATGGTCGTAACGTAGGGGCTAATAGGAAGGGATCCTGCCAGAGCCAACAGCATGCCGCCCACCATGGAAATCTCTGCAAATAGCACCGAAAATATCAAAGCCTTCAGCGGTGACGACGTTACTTGCAGAGCCGCCGCAGAGGGCGTGATCAGTAGGGCTAGCACGAGCAAAGAACCCACTACCTGCACAGACAGCGCAACGGCGATACCCAAAATCACCATAAACAGCAACGACAGTGCGCGAAGCGGAACTCCTTTGGCACGTGCCACCTCAGGGTCAAGAGAAGCGAAAGTTAGCGGTCGCCAGACTAGAGTCAGAGCCACCACTACGATGACGGCGCCGATGATCATTTCCAGAAGCTGTGAATCGTCCACCGATACAATCTGCCCAGTCAACAGCGAAAACTTGTTGTTTGCTCGTCCTTCATACATCGATAGAAACAGAATGCCCAGCCCGAGGCCAAAGGGCATCAGGGCACCAATGACAGAGTTAGATTCGCTACGCTTGACACCCAACAACCCAATGAGAATAGCCGAAGCAATAGAACCCACCAGCGATCCCGTGACTACGTCAAATCCTAGTAGCAAGAAGAGGGCAGCACCGGCAAAAGACATTTCAGCGATACCGTGCACCGCAAAGGCATGGTCGCGCATCATCACGAACATCCCCACAAAGCCACCGATAACCCCCAGTACCGCACCAGCCAATATTGACTGGCTCAGTAGCTGAACCAATTCTCCGTAACGGTCGAAAACAAAAATTTTGGACCAAAATTCAGAGGCAGTGAGTGCACCTATTAGATGAATCATGCGCGAATCTCCCGCTCTGCGTAGGTTGAACCAAGCCCGTGGTCGCTGCAATGGGGGTGCGCAATGTCGCCTGCGCTGATATCCAGAGGAGCATTGGCGTCACCTCCCACGACGACGTAGCGGCCGTTGGTTCGAATCACGGTAACTTGGATCTGGTAAAGATCCGAGAGCACTTCACTGCGCATGACCTCTTCAACCGTTCCCACGGTGAAGCGACCGTTGGCTAGATAGAGCACCCGATCGACATGATCAATAATAGGGTTGATTTCGTGGGTCACGAACACCACGGTGGCATTTTTCTCTTTGTTATAGCGGTGTATCAAATCAGAGACCGCGTACTGGTGATTTAAATCCAGAGATAATAACGCTTCATCTGCCAACAAAATCTGAGGATCATTGGCTAGGGCCTGCGCGATACGCAGCCTTTGTTGCTCCCCACCAGAGAGTAATCCAATGGGAACCTTGGCGTATTCGGTTGCGCCTACAGCTTCTAGAAGCTGGTCAATCACAGCGTTTTGCTTCTTGTTCCCTACACGAATCCCCCATTTGTGCCCGTCGATTCCCAAGCCCACAAAATCGCGAGCACGCAGAGGCGCATTAGTAGGTAGCGGACGTTGCTGAGGAATGTAGCCAACTCCTGGATTGCCAGTCTTAGCAGGTGAACCCAGAACGGAAATGCTACCGCTGTTGAGTTGGGTTAGCCCTAACACCACTTTCAAAAAAGTAGATTTGCCAGAGCCATTGGGCCCAAGCACTGCAAAGTACTCCCCTTGCTGGATCGTCAAATCCAGTTCACTCCATAGTTTGCGGGAGCCAAAGGAGAGTTCACCGTTGTGGACAGCGATAGATGCCTGGGAAATCCGGGGGTGTTGTGGGTTCATACTTATTGATCAACAGCCTGTTTGATGTTGGAAATATTATCGTTCATCCAGTCTACGTAGCTCTTGCCTTCAGGGAGGGTTTCATAAAATGATGCGTTGGCTACATGGTGTTCCTGAGCGGTTTTGAGCACTTCATTGGTCTGGTTGGATGAGGTTTGTTCGTTGTAACCCAGAAAGTTAACAGAACCGTTAGCGAGTTGGTCTTTGATTTCCTGCAATGTTAGTGGAGCTACATCTGAGCCGTCCTCTATCGCTGCGGTGAAATCTGCTGGGGTGACATCTTCCATGCCGGTTGTCTGCAAGAGGTAATTAGGTACGGGCTCCGTAGCAATAAAGTGTTTACCTTTTGCATTTAGACTTTCGGCGTCTTTCTTTAAGGTGTCGAGCTTAGCTTCAAAGCTTTCGCTATTTTTCGCAAAAGTATCCGCATCTGTAGAATCCACAGCTTTAAGTTCTGTTGCTACTGCTTCAGATACCTTTTTCATGGCATCCAGGCTGTACCAAACGTGCTCGTTGAGGGAGCCATGATCGTGAGTATGTTCTTCCCCCTCAGAATGCTGATGGCCCTCAGTGAGTTCCTTTATCTCTTCTTCGGAGAATAGTCCTGATTCCTCTACTGCATTGACAACTTTTTGGTCTGGGTTATCGGTGCCTGCCATGTCTTCGAGGAATTGATCGTAACCGCCGCCGTTGAGCACCACAAGATCCGCATCTTTGACTTTCAAGCGGTCTGAAGCGGTTGCTTCATAGGAGTGGGGATCCTGGCTGGTGGATGAGATGAGGGAAGTAACTTCGACTTTGTCCCCTGCTATCTGCCGTACGACATCGACGTAAACGTCAGTAGTTGTTACTACTTTCACGACGTCGTCTTTCGAGTTAGAGGCAGAATTCTGAGGTCCGCATCCTGTGAGCGCTAAGGCACCTGCAGAGGCGAGAGCTACGCTGCGAAGGACGAGTTTCACGGATATTCTCCAGACTATTTTTGAAAACGATTCTCAACTAACATACTCCTTAGAGCGAATGGTTCGCAATTCCCTGAGTGAATCTTCCACCAAAATAGTGGTGCCCCGCTTCTTGCGGGGCACCATCATAAAATGAAATAAATTACGAAACCGAAAATCAACGAGAGTTAGCTCTAATCGGCAGCCGAACTTCCTGCCCGAACAGAAGCTGCCTCACGACGGCGCACATGCTCCTGTGTAGTGTCCTTGATTTCACCTACTAGCTCTTCCAAAATGTCTTCAAGAAATAGCACGCCTAGCGACTCCCCTTGTTGACTTACTACGTGGGAGATATGGGCGCGGTTTCGCTGCATGATAGCCAGAGCATCATCGATATCTACCCCTGGCTGAACAATCGACATCTGACGGATCTTGGACCAAGGAATAGTCCGCGACGAACGCTCCTTGGGTATCCCCAGCACATCCTTGATGTGGACATAGCCCATGTAGGTGCCGTCGTTGGCATCCTCGATGATGTATCGAGAGAATCCGGTATGAGCCACCAGGCTCTCAAGATCCATAGGCGAGCAGGGGAACTTCAAAGTCACTAGCTTCTCGCGAGGAACCATAATTTCTTCAACGTTCTTTTCGGAAAACTCCAATGCGCCAGAGAGGACGCCGGATCCGTCGTCCACCGTTCCCTCAGCAGTTGATTCCGCCACGATATTTTGAAGCTCATCCAAGGTAAAAGTGGAGGATACCTCAGATTTGGGCTCCACCTTCATCAAGCGCAACGTGTGGTCAGCTACCCAGTTGAGGAATCCGACAATGGGACGGAAGATACGCGAGAGCAGAACCAAAGGCGGAGCAATCCATAGTGCAACACCTTCAGATGCCAAGGACACAGCAGCGTTCTTGGGAACCATCTCCCCCAAAATAACGTGCAAGAAAGTGACGATAATCAGTGCAATCAAGAAAGCAGCAATATCTGCTACAGCGAGAGGAATGCCCAGATGCTCTAGGGGCCCGGCCACCAGATGGTGCAGAGCTGGTTCGGAGACATTGAGAATTAACAAAGAACAAACGGTAATACCCAGCTGGCAGGTAGCGAGCATGAGCGATACATGTTCTAGGGCATACAGAACGGTCTGCGCCCTTTTGTTGCCTGAGTCGGCAAGCGGTTCCATTTGGGAGCGGCGAGTCGACATGATGGCGAACTCCCCCGCCACAAAGAAGGCGTTACCGGCAAGGAGCAATACCAGAAGTCCTAGGGCTGTCCAGTCACTCATTACTGTGCACCTCCACGTGCGGCTTCAAGAATTTCAGGTTTATGGGGAATATAGCGGATGCGGTCCACTCTCCAATGTTCCATGGCTTCAACTTTGAGAATGCCATTTTCAAGGGGAAGGTCATCCCCTGTTTCGGGAATTCGCCCCAACCGGTCCATGAGGAATCCGCCTACGGTTTCATAAGCGGGATCGTCTTCGATTTCAAGAACATCGATATATTCGTTGACTTCATCGGGGCGCAAGAGACCAGAAAATAGCCAATCTCCTGACCCCAGCATGAGCGGACGTTCTTCCACTCCAGCGAGTTCGTGCTCGTCAGAGACTTCACCCACGATTTCCTCTACTAGGTCTTCGAGTGTGGTCATGCCAGCGGTTCCGCCGTACTCATCAAGGACGATGGCGAGTTGCAACGCACCTTCGCGCAACTGAAGAAGTAGCGCATCAAGGTGCAGGGTTTCAGGGACTTTGATGACTTCTTCCATCAGCGTGCCTGCCTCAAGCGTTTCACGCACATCGGCTGGAACGCTGACAGCCTTCTTCACGTGTACTGCTCCGACCACGTTGTCCTGGTCCTCCCGATAGAGGGGGAAACGAGAGTAGCCGGTAGCCTTAGCAGCCTCAATAATTTCGGAAACGGGAACAGTATCTTCCAACATGGTGACTTTACGGCGCGGAGTCATCACATCCGCTGCCGTAAGCTCAGCAAAAGACAAAGTCTTATCCACAAATCGAGCTGTATCCTGATCAAGCGTGCCCTGCTCTGCAGAGCGCTTAATCATCGATGACAACTCTTCTGGAGAGCGAGCACCGGAAAGTTCTTCCTTAGCTTCCATCCCAAAGAGATGCAGAATCTTATTCGCTGAACCATTCAATACATGCACAATCGGGTGCATCACCTTGGTGAACATTAGTTGCCAGGGAGCTAGCTGACGTGCCACCCGATAGGGCTCAGCGATTGCCAAGTTTTTAGGAATGAGCTCGCCTAGAAGCATGGACAGCAGGGTTGCAATGCCCATAGCCAAAATAAGGGTCATGATACGAGCGATATTTTCCGGCAAGCCCCAGCTTGAGATAGCGTCTACCGCTAAATCCTGAATCGCAAAGTCCAGGGTATAGCCTGTAAGCAACGTGGTGATAGTAATACCAATCTGGCAACTCGAGAGCTGCGTAGACAGGGATTTCAGACACGCAAGTACTTTTTCGCCAGCTTTATCACCCTTATTAATCTCTTGCTGAACAGAACTCTGATCCAGCGCAACCATGGAAAATTCCACTGCCACAAAAAATCCGGTTCCAAAAATCAGTAATATACCAACGACAAGCAGAATCCATTCCATGCCATGAAATATTACCAGCGCTCAAAAAGCTACATCTATGATTTCTCAGAGCGCTAGAAAATTCCTGTATAGACAACAAGACGGAGCTTCATCACTAATATTCAGCTCTCTGGGGAATTCATCTTTCGTTAACGAAGCGAGAGAGTAGAAAGTTAGGGTAAAAAGTTACTAAACTGAAAATAAGTATGCGAGGAACCGAACAGAGGTCTTCGCATAAAAAATAATTTCAGATCGAGCTCCCCTCTATACGGCGGAGTCGTGTGGTTCTGGAAATACTTCATCATCACAATGGAAGAGGCGTAGCAACTGTGCCCAATATTTCAGAGCACCAGGTGCCCGAAGAATTCGCTGGTAACGAATGGCTCGTTGAAGAGCTTTTTGAAAAATTTCAGCAAGACAAGAACTCAGTAGAAAAGAAGTGGTGGCCCATTTTCGAGCAGATGCAGGGTGAGAAGTCTTCCTCCTCCGAGTCTCAAGCTTCTCAGGAGTTCGCAGAGTCTTCACCGGCGAAGAAAACTGCGCCCACGGCGTCAGCTACCCAGTCCGCTTCTCCGACGGTTGAGAAGGCTAGCCCGTCCAAGACCGGAACGGTTCCTGCCCCTCGCAAAGCTACTGAGCCCAAGCCTTCCTCTGAGGAATCCAAGAACCAAGAACCTGCCGAGGACAAAGAAGTTCCACTGCGCGGTCCTGCTAAAGCGGTTGTTACCACCATGGAGGAATCCCTTGAGGTCCCTACCGCAACTACGGTTCGCGCTGTACCTGCCAAGCTACTTATCGATAACCGTGTAGCCATCAACGAGTACCTCAAGCGCACCCGCGGTGGAAAGATTTCGTTCACCCACATTATTGGTTACGCTGTAATTCGTGCGGCAGCAGCCATTCCGTCCATGAACGTTCTGTATGGAACCAATGACAAGGGCAAGCCTGTTGCCATTCACCCCGCGCATATCAATTTCGGGTTGGCTATCGACATCCCCCGCCCCGACGGCTCGCGCAACCTCGTCGTACCCAACGTCAAGGGTGCTGAAGAGCTGAGTTTCTCTCAGTTCTGGAAAGAATACGACGACATCGTACAGCGCGGTCGCAAGGGCGAGTTGGGCATTGAAGATTTCCGTGGAACGACCATTTCGTTGACTAACCCCGGAGGCATTGGCACCGTCCATTCGGTGCCTCGCCTTTCAAAGGGTCAGGCATGCATCGTGGGTGTTGGTGCACTCAACTACCCCGCTGAATTCCGCGGAGCCTCAGAAAAGACTCTTGCTCGCCAGGGCGTTTCAAAGATTCTGACCTTGACTTCCACCTACGATCACCGGGTTATTCAGGGCGCAGGTTCCGGTGAATTCCTCCGCCAGATTGAGCACTTCTTGCTCGGTGGAGATGGTTTCTACGACCAGATTTTTGAAGACCTTCGTATTCCTTTTGAGCCCGTCCGCTGGGCAGTAGACAACCAAGTCAATCCTGAATCAGAAGTTTCTAAGGTTGCTCGTATCCAGCAGCTCATCCACGCCTACCGCGTGCGTGGTCACTTGATAGCTCAGACCAATCCACTGGGTTATGAGATGCTCTCGCACCCGGATTTGCAGTTGGAAAACTATGGTCTAACCCTGTGGGATCTTGACCGTTTCTGGCCCACCGGTGGTTTTGGAGGCAAGGATTTCCTCTCATTGCGCACGATCTTGGACTTGTTGCGCGAGGCATACTGCCGCACCATTGGCGTGGAATATATGCACATTGAGAACCCTGAAGAACGTCAGTGGTTCCAGACCAAACTGGAAAATGGGTACACCAAGCCCACCCGCGAAGAGCAGTTCCGTGTTCTAGGCAAGCTGAATGCTGCTGAAGCTTTTGAAACTTTCTTGCAGACGAAGTACCTCGGACAGAAGCGTTTCTCGCTCGAAGGCGGCGAATCACTGATTCCGTTGTTGGACTCGGTTATCTCTGAAGCAGCTGATGCTGGTCTCTACGGCGTAGGTATCGGCATGGCTCACCGTGGACGCCTGAATGTTTTGACCAACATAGCAGGTAAGTCTTACGCTCAGATTTTCCGTGAATTCGAAGGTGAAATGGATCCCCGCCTCACAGGTGGTTCAGGCGATGTGAAGTACCACCTGGGTACCGAAGGTGAATTCACCTCTGATAACGGCAACCAGACTCAGGTTTATCTTGCAGCTAACCCCTCTCACCTTGAAGCGGCTAACACCGTTCTAGAAGGTATTGTGCGAGCTAAGCAAGATAGCTTGGCTGAGGCCGGTAACACCGACCCCTTCCCCGTGCTTCCCATATTGGTTCATGGTGATGCCGCATTCGCAGGTCAGGGCGTTGTGATGGAAACCCTACAGATGTCCCAGCTTGAGGGATACAAGACGGGTGGTACCGTCCACATTATCGTCAACAATCAAGTGGGCTTTACCACTACCCCCTCCGATGGTCGTTCTTCAACCTACGCAACCGACGTCGCCCGTATGATTCAGTCACCTGTTTTCCACGTGAATGCAGATGATCCTGAAGCTGTAGTTCGCGCCGGTCAGCTTTCATTTGAGTACCGCCAGAAGTTCCAGAAGGACGTCGTTATCGACTTGCTGTGCTACCGCCGTCGCGGACACAACGAAGCCGATGATCCTTCGATGACTCAGCCTTCGATGTACAAAATGATTGGCGCGCAGAACTCGACCCGCAAGATTTACACCGAATCTTTGGTTGGTCGCGGAGATATCACTCAGGAAGAAGCTGAGAGAGCACTTAAGGATTATCAGCAGCGCCTGGAGCAGATTTTCACGGAGACTCACGAAGCACAGTCCTCCAAAGCGCCTCTCGTGACTGCAGATGCTGCGGCTGTCTCTAACATTGAGCGCCCCGCTGCTCAGCAGAGTGAAGATGCTGTCAACGTTCCTGAATCCACCAGCATCTCTGCAGAAACGCTCAAGAGCATTGGTGAGTCCTTCGTCAACTTCCCCGAAGGCTTTGAGCCCCACAAGAAGTTGAAGAAGCTCATGGAACAGCGCGAGAAGATGGCTGTTGAGGGTGGCATCAACTGGGGCTTTGGCGAGCTTGCTGCCTTTGGCTCTTTGCTTCTCGAAGGCATTAACGTGCGTATGTCCGGTCAGGATGTTCAGCGCGGCACCTTCGTGCAGCGCCACACTGTCTTGCACGATGCGAATACGGACGCTGAGTGGAATCCTTTGCAGCATCTTTCAGAGAACCAGGGACAGTTCAATATCTATAACTCGTTCCTCTCTGAATACGGCGTGATGGGATTCGAATACGGTTACTCCGTAGAACGTCCTGACTCGCTAGTGCTGTGGGAAGCTCAGTTCGGTGACTTCGCCAACGGCGCTCAAACCATTGTGGATGAATTTATTTCTTCGGCAGAACAGAAGTGGGCTCAGCGTTCATCGTTGGTTCTGCTTTTGCCCCACGGTTTTGAAGGTCAGGGACCGGATCACTCGTCTGCACGTCAGGAACGTTATCTGCAGCTCTGCGCGGAGAACAATATGACCGTTGCTGTGCCTTCTACCCCGGCGTCGTACTTCCACCTGTTGCGCTTCCATGCGCACTCTCGCCCTCATAAGCCTTTGGTTGTCTTTACCCCCAAGCAGCTTTTGCGCTTGAAGGCAGCGGCGTCTTCAGTTGAGGATTTCACGCAGGGTGAGTTCAAGCCGGTTCTCGAAGATACCGGCAATCTGAAGGCTGAAGAGGTTCAGCGCCTGGTCATGGTTTCCGGTCGTCTTTACTACGATTTGGAAGCAGAGCGCCAGAAGTCCGGCGATAAGACCACTGCAATCATCCGCGTGGAGCAGCTCTATCCGCTTCCCGTGGATGAGATTCAAGCACAGTTGGCTAAGTATCCCAATGCCAAGGATATTGTCTGGGCACAGGACGAACCTGCTAACCAGGGTCAGTGGCCTTTCATTGCCGTCAATCTGGTGCCTGAATTGGATGTGAAGGTTCGCCTGGCTTCACGCCGCGCGGCAGCATCTCCTGCAGCGGGTACCGGCAAGCGCCACGCAGCTGAGCTAGAAAGCTTGATTGCGGACGTTTTTGAAGGCTAAGTTTTCTCGGTGATGGTCGCTGTGCCGTTGAGACCAATAGTGTCTTAGTGGCACAGCATCATTTATGAGGGAAATACTTTTCTAGGATTTGTACCCTAAAGTGGAGGTTTCTCCCGTGGAGTACGATTATTCTTAAACGAGGACATCAACGGTTTTCCCGTTTTCCATACTTTTGACAGAAAGATTCTCAGTGGATCAGCGAAATATTAGACTAGTTGCCGTGGGCGATGACCTTTTGGCGGGTATTGGAGATCCCCGCGCGCTTGGCTGGTTTGGCCGGGTGCTTGCACGAACTCCGCAGAATACCGCTCCGGTGGCAGCCTATAATTTGGCGGCACCTGGCGAAGGTACCGAGTTGCTTAACGCTCGTTGGTTCGATGAAGCGAGCCGTCGTTTTGGTCAAGGCGCAGACAATCGTTTGGTTATTGCTCCTTCTACTTTTGATGTGGATTTGGATATCACCAGCGCCCGGAGTCGTCTGAACCTCGCCAATATGGTGGACATGGCGTCGCAGAACAATGTGAAGGTTTTGGTAGTTGGTCCTCCGCCCACGCTCGATACCGAACGCAACCGCCGTATTGCAGATCTAAACGCAGCCTACGCGGATGTAGTGACCCGTCGAAATCACGTCTACGTAGATACTTTTAATCCGCTTCTTCACCATGAGCAGTGGCGTAATGATCTCGCGGCAAACGACGGGCGCCCAGGTCAGTCAGGCTACGGTTTGATGGCTTGGCTCGTTTTACATCGAGGCTGGTACAGCTGGCTCAACCTTCCAGAACCTGTCTAACGGCTCACTGTTCAGCTGTTTTGTGCGGTCTCAGATGAAATTTCTGTCTGACTGTGCGAAAATGGACGGCAGTGTCTTGAAATTTTCGAGAACATTTATAGTGCGAACGGTATCACTGTTGGCATTGAATTTATAAGGAGGCTCTGATGAGCAAGCGCGGTCGTAAGCGCAAGGACCGTCGTAAGAATGGCGCTAACCACGGTAAGCGTCCTAATTCTTAAGGTACCTTGAATACTTTTCAGGCCCTGAGCTTTTTGAGCTCAGGGCCTGTTCTTTTTTTTTGCGGGGCTCCCTCGTTTGCCGTGAGCGCTACTTCAGCTAATGCCCTGCGGCAGAATGCTGGTTCTCGCGCAATGCTGAAATGCGTTCCCAAATCTTAGTTTTGAGATTCTCAGGTGCAGGTTCGCAACAAGAGCGTTTCACGACCGAACGGATAACGCATTCGAGGTCATGTTCACTGGCGCAGTGTTCGCAGTGCTTGAGATGGTCGTCCATTTCCTGCAATTCTTCGCAGGAGAGTGTGCCATCGAGGTATTCATAAATATGACCAAGCTTTTCTGAACAAGGATGTTGCTCCTTCTCTGTCATCTTATTTTCCCTTCTGAGCTGTTTGATATTTGATGCCATGTTCTTCGGCGTAGTCTGCCAGTAAATCCCGGAGAAGCTTTCGCCCGCGGTGTAGGCGTGACATCACGGTGCCGATGGGCGTGTTCATGATGCCTGAGATTTCTTTATATGAGAATCCTTCGACATCGGAATAGTAGACCGCCATTCGAAATTCTTCGGGGATAGATTGAAGCGCCCGTTTAACGTCGTCATCCGGCAATCGGCTGAGTGCTTCAGCTTCTGCTGATTCGAGGCCCTTAGAGTCATGGGAACTCGCTTGCGCGAGTTGCCAGTCTTCCACCGTATCGGTGTGCGATTGGTGAGGCTCACGTTGACGTTTGCGGTACAGGTTGATGTAGGTATTCGTTAAAATCCTGTACAGCCACGCTTTGAGGTTTGTCCCTGGCCTGTACTGGTGGAATGAAGAATACGCTTTGGTATATGCCTCTTGCACCAGGTCTTCTGCATCCGCAGGATTTCGTGCCATGCGTAAAGCAGCAGCATACAGTTGATCCACATATTGCATCGCTTCTCGTTCGAAGCGCGCACGGCGTTCTTCCGTCGTTTCGTGTGTAACATCAACGTCAGATTCTTCAGACACGTTCCCCACTGATTCAGTGAGATGCTGTGCTGTCATTCAGCTGTTCCTTATCTGAGTAAGCGGAGTGCTTCCGCTGGGGGTGAGAAAGCTATTGAGTTGATGATAGGTATATCTTGAATACATCAACAAACCGTCTGCAAAAAATATTCCTTATCATGCTCTTCGCGCGTCATCGCATGACAAAATCACTTCGCGTGCTTACTATTATAGGTAGTAAATTAACTACGAGATGGCTGGCGAAAGTCAGCTGGGAGGAACATTATGTCACTGGTACGTAAACTAGCACGCCCCCTACTTGCATCAAGCTTTGTACTTTCAGGCGTTGATCGTCTGAAGAACTCCAACGACTACAGCCACCTGGAGAAGGCTATTAGCCTCGCTTCTAAGTCAGCTCCTCAGTTGGTCGTCCTCAAGGGTAAAGAGCAGCTCCTTGGTCAGGGACTTGCAGCTACTCAGGTAGCTGCTGGTAGCTTGTTTGCCCTAGGTAAGCTCCCCCGCCTTTCTTCCGTCGTCCTTCTGGCTACCGGCGCAACCAACGCATATGTTGAGTACGCTGCTACCGAGGCAAACACCAAGGAAGATAAGAAAGCTCGCTCCCGTTCTGCATTGACCAACGGTTCTCTACTGGGTGCCATTGCAATCACCGCAGTGGATACCGACGGCAACCCTTCCCTCGTTTGGCGCGCCAACAAGCTCGGTAACACTATTGCTAAGAAGTCCGGTCAGATTACCTCTGACCTCAAAGATAAGTCAGATGACATCTTCAGCCACTAATAGCAGGTGAGCGTTTGAAGCCTCGTCCTTTCTTGGGCGAGGCTTCTTTTTATTGCGTAAACTGGAGGTACTGTGCGATATCAAGCTCGTATCTAGCGAAGGACAACGTGATTTCAACTCAAAATTCAGATGTACAGGTTCCCGACGGCGATTGGTTAGCGCCAACACCACTTTCTGCTCGGGGCGGGTTCGCCACGGTGCGTATCCCCGGTTCTAAATCTTTGACTAACCGTTATCTGATTCTTGCTGCTCTAGCTCACAGTCCTTCCGTTATTCATGCTCCTCTTCACTCACGAGATTCTGCGTTGATGGTCGAAGCGTTGCGGGCCTTAGGAGTACGAATAGAGGAAATAGAGACTGACAGCCCTTTTGGCCCAGATCTTCGAGTTTTCCCCCTCCCACGAGAAATAGAACCCTTTCATGCGTCCATTGACTGCGGTCTTGCAGGAACAGTCATGCGCTTTGTGCCGCCGGTTGCAGCACTAGTTCCTGGAACGTTCAGCTTCGATGGAGATTCTCATGCTCGCCAGCGCCCTTTGCAACCTGTAATTCAGGCGCTGCGAGATCTTGGGGTGGATATTGATTCCCAGCAGAATTCTTTGCCGTTTGAGATGAAATCTCGCGGTTCTATTGAAGTTTCGGAAATCACCATTGACGCTTCTGGGTCCTCCCAATTTCTCTCCGCCCTGTTGCTATCCGCACCCGCCTTTGAGCAGGGTTTGACTATTCACCATCGTGGTTCAGCGATTCCGTCGATGCCCCATGTTGAAATGACACTTGAAGTATTGCGAGAAGTAGGAGTCAACGTTCAGGTGGAAGAAAACCGCTGGGTGGTTCCATCTACTTCCTATGCAGGTTTCGAGGTGACGGTCGAGCCTGATTTATCGAATGCCGGTCCGTTCCTCGCTGCAGCCACCGTCTTAGGCGCAGAAATTTTGATACCCGACTGGCCAGCACACACCACCCAAGGTGGGGACCATTGGAAGACCATCCTGCCTCTATTCGGCGCAAAAGTGGAACACGATTCCACCGGCTTGAAGGTTAGAGGTGCAACGCAGGAGGAAAAATTTCATCAGTCAGGGGTAGACCTCAACCTAGCAGAATCTGGAGAACTAGCACCTACTGTGGCTGCCCTCTGCGCGCTCACACGCTCCCCCAGTGTTCTGTCAGGGATTGCCCATCTTCGAGGACACGAAACCGACCGTTTAGCCGCCCTTGTTGAAGAAATAAATCGATTAGGCGGTCATGCTCAAGAAACAGAAGATGGTGTGAGCATCGAACAACCCGTCACCTACGGTGAACTATTTCATACCTATGATGACCACCGCATGGCAACTGCCGCTGCCATCATCGGCTTAGCTGTGCCCGGCGTCGTCGTCGAAAATATTGGCACCGTGGCTAAGACCCTTCCCGATTTTCCCCTCATGTGGGAAAACATGATCAATCAATGGACAGAAAGCGCTCGTGACCATGCGTAGAAACTGGGACGAATCAAATATCCGCGTACGGCCCAACAAAAAAGGATCCCGCCCTCGAACTAAGGATCGACCCAGCTATAAAGACGCCGAAATCGGTCGAATTATCACCGTAGATCGCGGTCGATACACGGCAGTGGTAGACGAAGGTAGTCCCACTGAGCGCACGCTCACAGCAGTCCGCGCCAAGGAACTCCGAAGGAACCCCGTGGTCGTAGGTGACCGCGTGGCGCTGGTCGGAGACACCTCTGGCCAGGAAGGCTCACTAGCGCGGCTGGTACGGATTGAAGAGCGCGATACCGTCCTTCGTCGTAGCGCAGATGATACGGACCCCTACGAACGCGTAGTGGTTGCTAACGCCACCCAGCTTGTGATTGTAGTGGCAGCTGCTAACCCCGAACCGCGCACAGGATTTATTGACCGTTCTCTGGTCGCAGCCTTTGACGCGGGAATCCGCCCCATTCTGTGCATTACTAAAACTGACCTCAAGCACCCGCAGGAGCTCTTAGATTACTTTGCGCAGGCGGACGTGCGCATCGTGCTTTCTGAGTCAAGGGACGGGCGCGCGCCCAGTGAAGAAGGATCGCAAGGTCTCTCCCCTAACCTCGTAGAAACTATCTCTTCTCTGTTGGAGGGAGAGGTGTCTGTGCTTCTTGGCCACTCCGGTGTAGGCAAGTCTACTCTGGTTAACGCTTTGACAGGCTCTACCCGAGATACCGGGCATGTTAATGCGGTCACGGGTCGTGGCCGGCATACGTCGTCTTCGGCGCTGGCATTGCAACCTCAGGATGCCCCCGCCGATACCTGGATTATCGATACACCGGGTATCCGCTCCTTTGGATTGGCTCATATCCCCGCTGAAAATATAGTGGGTGCGTTTACAGAACTCGCGCCCGCAAGTGCTGGCTGCCCCAAGGGATGTTCACATTCAAGCACTGCGGCGGGTTGCGGTATTACAGCATTTGTGGCAGAGGGCAAGGCCGGTGCTTCAGGCCCCGCTCGCTTAGACTCGTTGCGCAAATTACTTGGCGTTGAAGAAAACCCAGAAGTTGGGTCTGAAAAAGAGCTCGGTATAGTCGAGTAATAATTGTTTTGCCCCGTCAACCCCTATATTTCTATGAGAAAATGATTTCTTATGAGTGCAAACACCTATACCGATGACCTCCGGCTCGCCCACATCCTTGCTGACAGCGTGGATCGTCTCACTCTATCGCGGTTTCAGAATCAGGATTTCACCGTGGAGACCAAGCCGGATTTGACTCCAGTGACTGACGCGGACAAAGAGGCAGAACAGCTCATCCGTAGCCAGCTTTCGCGAGTTCGCACCAGAGATTCTGTTTTAGGGGAGGAATTTGGGGAAACCGGCTCATCCTCTCGTCAGTGGGTCATTGATCCTATCGACGGCACCAAGAATTTTGTACGTGGCGTACCGGTATGGGCAACTTTGATTTCTCTGATGGATCATGGGCAGCCGGTACTAGGTGTAGTCTCAGCGCCTGCCTTGCAGCGCCGGTGGTGGGCTGCTCAAGGCACCGGAGCCTATACCGGGCGTTCTATTGCCAAGGCAACACGCATTTCAGTATCCGGTGTTTCAAACCTCTCTGACGCTTCTTTTTCTTATTCTTCGATGAGCGGGTGGAAGGAACTGGGTATTCGAGATCGATTCATCGACCTCACTGATAATGTGTGGCGCACGCGCGCTTATGGAGATTTTTGGTCCTATTGCATGGTGGCTGAAGGGGCGGTCGATATTGCGGCCGAACCTGAACTGAATCTTTACGATATTGCCGCTTTGGTCCCCATCGTGACCGAAGCGGGCGGACGCTTGACGTCGTTAGCAGGCGAAGACGGACCTCACGGCAGAAATGCGCTGGCCAGCAACGGACATTTACATCGAAACGCCCTTGATTTCCTCGGCACAGACAGAAAATTAGGCGATTAAATAGCCAAATCTCACAAAAATACCCGCCTGAGCAGGGCGGGTATTTTGATGAGAAAACTATTCTTTTAGAAAATCGAAGTATTCGACGGTGGATTTTGGCATTCTTGATACTCCGTTGTACCCGGTTCATAGGCGCTACAATCTGAAATCTCGCTAAAGAGCCATACTGAGAGAATCATTGCGCCAATACTCAGAATAGTTCCTATGGCTCCCACCACGATTGCACCAATTGCCATGAGGCGCGCCCGGCGGTAAAAGAATTGAGGGTCTGAAGGGCGAGTACGTCGTAGTGCCATAATTCCCAGGACGATTCCTAAGACCGCAGGAACCAAGCTCAGACCGGCGGCACCTAGTGCCAAAAAAATGACGGCACCGATAGAAAAGACTGCCGATACGAGTCCGCCAAACGCCAAAACATAACCACGTCCCCTCACATCAGTGGGGTGGGCGCCTAATGGGCGACGTACATTCTCAGGGATCACAAATTGCTCAGGTACTCCTGACTGTGTGGCCAGTGAACCAGGCTGCCATGGTTCCACATGGTTTTGATGAGAAGCAGAAGGCTGTACGGGCTGCTGGGGAGATGAAGCAGAAAATGATGGCATCAGAGCAAAAGACCTTATCCGCAGAAAATATGTATTTCTATTCAATCACAGCCACTCACCCGAAATGTACAGCTCAAGAGCGAGAATAGAAGAAAAAGGGCACAAAAAAGCCCCCTTCTCATAGAGAAGGGGGCTAATCGTGGAGATGCGGGGAATCGAACCCCGGTCCGATGTGTTTTCAACAGGGCTTCTACGTGCGTAGTTTACGTAGTGGTGTTTTCGGCTCCGGCACTTGCGTAAACACATATGCCGCCGAACCTATTCGTATAAGAGTCCCTTATGCCCCTACGACGAGGGCATAAAGCAGTGGCCTTCTAAGTTGATGCCGGGTACTGAGTCAAAGGCGAACTCAGGCCGACAGACTGGACTCGCGCTTAGGCAGCGAGTGCGAAGTCAGTGCGATTTTGTTTTGCACTTATTGTTTTGCAGAGGGTATTTACGAGTGTCCTCTACATCCTCGGCACGCTTCACCTGTTTCAACTCACATCGTCGAAACCGATCATCCCCAATATTCTTTTTTCAAAGAGCTTACCTATTCCAGAAAGTTATCTGCTTGATAAAGCCTAAATTTACCTACAGGACCAATCCGGGCAGGACTCTTCAGTCTACACCGACACAACTTATTTGCCAAGAGCCAGCAATAAGAGGTAGCCGTTATCACTAGCCAAGATTCTTATACCGCATAGCGCGGGCGGCTTCCAAGTTGTCCTGGCGCTCACGGAGCGCGTGGCGTTTGTCGAACTCTCGTTTACCGGTAGCTAGCGCGATTTCAGCCTTCGCTTTACCGTTAGAGAAATAGATGCGCAGGGGAACTGCCGTGTAACCCGTTTCGTTGAGTTTCTGCGCAATCTTATCAATTTCATAGCGGTGCAAGAGCAGTTTTCGACGGCGTCTTGCTTGGTGGTTGGTCCACGAACCTCGCCCATATTCGGCGATATTTATGCCTTCCAGCCAAAGCTCGTTACCGTACATCTGGCAGAAGCCTTCAGTAATGTTAACTCCCCCATCTCGCAGGGATTTTACTTCGGTACCCATGAGCTGCAATCCAGCTTCGTAGGTATCTACGATGTTGTAGTTGTGGCGAGCTTTTCTGTTCGATGCAACTACTTTATTATTCGGGTCTTCAGTCTTTTTTTTCTTCTGTGCTGCCATCATTTTCTTATTCTTTTTCGTTTCGCATTGATGCTCTCCAGCGAATGCCAGCATCAATAAAATCATCAATTTTGCCATCAAATACTGCAGAGGGGTTTCCCTCTTCATGGTTAGTGCGGAGGTCTTTAACCATTTGGTAAGGGTTCAGCACGTAGGAGCGCATTTGATCACCCCAGGATGCCTTGACGTCGCCTGCTAATTCCTTCTTTTTGGCGTCCTCTTGTTCTTTCTTGAGCAAGAGCAATCTGGATTGAAGAACGCGAAGAGCAGCAGCGCGGTTCTGTATCTGCGATTTTTCATTCTGCATCGATACCACGATTCCCGTGGGTATATGGGTCAGTCGAACCGCAGAGTCAGTGGTGTTCACTGACTGACCTCCAGGACCAGAACTTCGGAATACATCCACTTTGATTTCGGTGTCTGGAATATCGATGAATTCCGTTTGCTCGATCAGTGGAATTACCTCCACTGCAGCAAACGACGTCATGCGTTTCCCCTGGCTGTTAAAGGGAGAAATACGCACCAATCGATGGGTTCCCGCTTCGATAGATAGACGTCCATAAGCGTACGGTGCTTGAACCTCGAAAGTCGTCGATTTGATGCCGGCTTCTTCGGCAAAAGAGGTATCAAGAATCTGGGTGGTAAACCCATGAGATTCTGCCCACCGTAAATACATCCGCTGAAGCATCTCAGCGAAATCTGCAGCGTCCACGCCTCCCGCACCTGAACGAATGGTGACTACAGCTTCCCGCTGATCGTATTCACCCGATAGCAGGGTAACAACTTCGAGTTCAGCCAGTTTTTTGGCAATAACTTTGAGGTCTTCCTCAGCTTCTGCCAGCAAATCAGCTTCGTCTTCTTCCTCAGCTAACTCGACCATTGCTTCAAGATCGTTAATGCTCTCTTCAGTTTGGGTAAGCCTTTCGAGTTCGGACTGGCGATGTGAGAGTTGTGAAGTTATCTTCTGCGCCTTCTCAGGATCGTCCCAGAGGCTCGGAGCACCAGCTTCTTCGGAAAGCTCTGCAATAGATTTTTTGAGCGCATCAATATCACTCACCTGTGCGATGGATGCATAGGTGAATCGTAAATTCTTGATTTCTGAGGAAAAGTCTATTGAAGCCATGACTCTTAAGCCTAGCCGATATATGAATTTTTAGTGTGGTGTTACTGTTGCAGCTCACTACGCGCTGAGCTTGTAGCTGTAATTTCTACACCTTCTGGGAGAACTATGGAGACGAGCGGAATCCTCGCACGGGCGCTGAGCGTGACTTGCGCGGTGTTTGCATCGGGTGCTCCCGTAGGATTCGAGATTCTCAATGCTTCGAATTCCTGTACAGCCCCCGTCTGTTCAAGGGTCTGGCTCACTGTTTCTGAAACCGCTGCGTTAGTGAGTCGTACATAAGGCTTATCTGAACCGCTGGATAACCCCGTTACTCGCTGGGCAGCAGCGGAGCTGAGCTGGTCGGAAAGATTTTGAAGTTGTTGCTGCTGTATATAGACGGATGTAATGCCTATTACCACAGTCGCCAGTATCAACAGAACAACGCCTAAACCAATCAGAAGAAGCATGATGCTACCTTCTTCATCAGCTGCGCGTGCAGAATCTGCTTTCATCGATACCTGCCTCCCCAAACGAATGAAGAGGAAGAGACTTCTGCAAAGGAAGCTCCCCTGACCCAAGGAATAAGAGGGAGTTGGACTTGTACAGTTGTGCTCACACGGATGGAGTCAGACTGGGAGCAGTCATTTCCACAACTTACAGCAACGCGCAGGTTCTCCGGTTCAATCCCATAGTCACGAGCAGCAAACTGTGCTGCCTGTTGCGCAGTCTGAGAATTCATCTGATCTAGCGGCTGGTTAGATATTGTCTGAGCAGCTTGATCTGCAGCGGCGTGGGCGGCCATGGTACCGGATTGCACAGCGAAAACGGAGAGCAAAAAGTAAATGGTGGGCACCATGAGCATAAAACCTAGACCAATAAATTCCACCATCGCGTTGCCCTCTTCTGAGTTATTGACACTAGCTATAGAGGTAATTTTGTGCCGAAGCGTCTGGTACCAGCTATTTCTATTTTTGGACGATTGCATGTCCGCTCACCTCAATCCCCTGATCGAATCCGAAAGGACCAACCACAGGTAACGTGCCGTGGACTCTTATCTCGATGGCATCGACCCCGTTTACCGTTACGGCCGAGCTAGAAACAGTTGTTTGATAGATATCCGGTAGACCACCAGCAATGATTTCTTCCGTACGCGTTCGTCCCTCGGATTCTGTTCTATCCAGCAGAGTTCCATAGCGTGCGCCGGCAGATGCCGCATCGAGCATGATATTGCGGGCATAGAGCGCAAAAGCAATTTGCAGAACGACGCCAAAGAGCATCAACACCAAAGCGCTGACCATCACGAACTCGGCGGTAACATTACCGCGTTCTTTGGTGTCGTTCTGAAGGGGTGAATACATGCTAAAAACCCGTAGAAGAATCTATTTGCTGACCATAGACATGGCGTTATTGAACATGTTGACCAGGGCATCCTGAGCAACGACCAACAAGGCAGCCACAAGGATGGCGGTCATCATTGTGATCATAACCCAGCCGGGGACATCCCCTCTTTCCTGGTCGTCGTACTGCGGTGCAGCCTGACCAAAGAAAGCGTTCATCATGGTGAGAGAGAAAAGGACTGTTTTCTTCATGGTTTCTCCTAGAGATTGAAGCGCAAAGCGCAGATTTAGAATTTGAAATTGATAAGGGATAGACCGGGAAATAGAGCAAAAACTACGGTAAGCGGCAGAATACAAAAGATGATGGGCGCCATCATGGCTATTTCTTTCTTACCCGCAGCTTCCATCAGCTGTCGTTTAGAAGAATCGCGTACGTCCTGAGCCTGTGCCCGCAATACTTCGGAAAGAGGAGTACCTCTCTCGATGGCGACGACGATTCCATCCACAAAACGTGCCAGTGGGGCGATTTCGGTTCGTGCGGAGAAATCTTGCAGGGACCTCACTAAACCATCGCCCGAACGTATCTGAGCAAGAATCTTTTTGAATTCACCCGAAAGCTCTCCACTGGAGCAACGGCAGACTCGCTCCAAGGCACCGGCAGCTGATTCACCGGCTGTGACCGAGAGAGCCATTAGCTCTGCGAGCGCGGGAAATTCTTCCAACATTTTGGATTCTCGTTTTTCAATGGTTTGTGTAAGCCACCAGTCTCGGGCCAGGTAACCGGCTACTGCTGAAAGGACGCAGATTGCTAAAGCCCCCGCCACCGAAATTTTTCCTTGAATCATTCCCAAGCCCATAAACAGGGCTGCCGCCACAAGTCCGATGAGCGACCACACCAACTGTTCTGCCCTGAAGCTTGACACCGAGAGATTTAGGCCAGAACGAATGAGGCGTTTTTCTAAAGCTGTGGTGTTGATAGTGGAATGGTTGAACCGTGCCAGAGCTGTTCGTATAAAAGGTCGCAGGACCTCGACAAAGCTCTCACCCATGCCCATCTGAGACTGTTGGGATTCATAGCGCAATGAAGCATGGATTTCCTGGGACTTCATCTGAGGTGCAATACGGTCAGAAAAGTCAACCGTGCGTCGTGCTAATAGTGCTGATGCAACCAACCATATTCCAGCTGCAAGACACAACCCAATCAAGATTTTGTGACTCATGCCAGTACCCTCCGTTCAGCAGGGAGCTCTCCAATTTTGAGCATGACGCGGTAGGCAACCACCGAGATGATGAGTCCGCCGAGCATGACCATCAGGCCTGGGAATGAGTTATAGACTTGCACGGTACCTGGCTGAGTTGCCATCAAGCACAGCACCACCCACGGTGCAACTACGGCGAGTTTGGCGGCATTTACCGTCCAGGATTGTCTCGCTTCAATTTCCGAACGAGTTCGGGCGTTTTCTCTCAAGAATTCGCTGAGTGTTCCCAACAATCTGCCCAGATCAGTACCGCCGACTTCACGAGTTACTTTGAGAGCCTCGACGATATTATCTGCAGTTGGATCAGCCATCCTCTCCTTGAACCGGTTCAAGGAGGCAACGAATTCTCCTGTAGATCGGTAGTCGGCAGAGAACAATTCAAAAGGCTCCCGAAGTTGATCCGGTCCCCTATATTGCAGTTGCATCATTGCTTCTGGCAAAGAAAGACCAGCCCTAATAGCTGAGCGAAGATGGTCAACAACGTCGGGCCAAAGTTCACGGATGGCAGCAGTCCTTTTCTTTGCACGTTGTGCCACTAAAAATCGTGGCAAAAAGAAGCTGAGGACTGCAGTGATGAGAGCCAGATTATTAAGGGCAGTAATGACCCAGATTAACAGAGCAAGAAATCCCGCCACCAACGTGGAAAGTGCGTAAAACCGCTGTGGGCTCATCCGTTGAATATCCGCCTGGCGGAGCAGAACTGACATTTTAGATTCTGGTTTGTGCCGTTTGGTGATGGGTTGCGGTGCCTCCCAGAAAGAGAGCCATACGAGGAATACTCCGATGCCCAGAACAAGCCCTATGATGGCGTTCATCGTTTATCCCCTCCCCCGCCAGATTTGAACAGGGATTCGCTGGTATATCCGGCACGCTCAAATTTATGGGATGCGGGAAGTTCTGAAGCTGTGCGCACCAGTTCATCTCCGCGGCGCTCAAAAAGAGTCGTGGTTTCAATCACTGAATTCTCTACGCGGTTGCCGAGCGCAATAATCTCGCTAACGCGGCGTCTGCCCCGATTATCTCGGCTGCAGTGCACCACGACATCGAAACAGGAAGCTACGGTGGGTACCACGAACTGGCTAGATATGTTCTCACCAGCGAGCAGGGGCAAGGTGCACATCTTTGTGACAGCATCGCGCGCAGAGTTAGCGTGAATGGTACACATGCCCGGTAAACCCGAGTTCAACGCAATCAGCATATCCAGCGATTCCGCCTCACGTACCTCGCCGATTAACAACCGATCCGGTCTCATACGCAAAGCTTCTTTAACCAGACGGCGGAGCGGGATTTCACCGGTTCCTTCTAAGTTTTCTTGCCGGCATTGGAGACCCACGACGTCCCGCAAAGGAACCTGAAGTTCAAAGATTTCTTCGCACGTTACGACTCTCTCGCGCTGACCGATACTTGCTGTGAGACAGTTCAACAGGGTGGTTTTACCAGCCTGGGTTGCACCTGAAACTAAGATGTTGAGCCCGCTAGCTACTGCGGCGTTGAGAAATTGCGCAGCTTCAGGAGTAAGGGAACCGAGTTTAACTAAATCATTCAATCTACGCGCGCGTGCGATGAACTTGCGAATATTAACAGACCAGTGCTGACGCGTGATATCGGGGATAACCACGTGTAGGCGCGAGCCGTCCGGTAGAGACGCATCTACAAAGGGGTTACTCAAATCGAGCCTGCGACCGGACTGCTTCAGCATTCTTTCCACCAGATAGCGAATTTGATCCTCTGTCAGGAGAAGCCCGGTTAATTCCGATTCGCCATAGCGAGCCACAAAAATTTCTGACGGAGAGTTAATCCAAATCTCCTCGATACTGGGATCATCAAGATATTTCTGCAATGAGCCAAAGCCACAAATCGTATCAATCAAGTTCTTGCGAATTTGAGCAAAGTCATCCAGTATGGGCAAGGTTCCTTTGACCATCCGAGACTCATATTGGGCGATGGACTGGTCAATAATTCGAGCGGCTTGGTCCTGGTCTGCCAGAGGATCAATGCCGCTATGGCGGATCATTTCGCGGACGTCGCTCTCCAAGAGCTTATATCCGGGAAGCTTATCCAAAACTGGCATGTGAAATCCTCTGATGGCTGATGATGCGTAACTAGATGAAAGAATTACTGACAATCTATGCGCAACAATTGACATCAAACAAGCAGAAATATAGGGCTCCTGTGGAAAACTTCTTGAACTTCCCCCGATTCACTTCAACGCCACCTTTTAAAAAGAAACATTGATAAGCTACTATAAAGTTTTTGTCCCCTCTCCCACCAAGCATTGTCCCCAGTTGTGAAACAGACTACATATTTCGTCATAATTCACACACTTTACGCATGAAAGAAGCGCCAGATGAATCATCTGGCGCTTCTTATGAGATTTGTTTCTGCGAAATTATGCGTTCAGTTGATGCAATCGTTCACGTTTCTTTTCCAAGCGGGTAATCTCCGAATTTACTATTTCGAGTTTTTGTTCATTACTCATAGCATCAATCTCAGCCTGAGAATCCTCAGCGATATCAGCAAGAGCCACAACGACAGTCTCTGTTGAACCTGATTCAATGGCCTGCATTAGCTCTCGTCGGTTGACCTCCATGGTCTCCAGCTTCTGCTGGGCAGCCAGCAGGTCCCCTTCATACCGGTTCCGTTTGGTGGTGCCAAAAGGCAAATCACGCATAACGTCTACGGCTTCCATAGCCTCGCCGTCAAACTTGACTGCGCCCCTTTCCAGCACCACGCCACGATCACAAATCTGCGACACCAAATCAAGGTCATGGCTCACTACAACAAGAGTCTTACCGCTAGCGCACAGCTCCTTAATCTTTGCGAGGCATTTGCGCTGGAACGGCTCATCGCCCACCGCCAAAATCTCATCCACCAAGAAAATTTCAGGATCAGTATGAATAGCCACGGCGAAAGCTAGACGAAGGTACATACCCGATGAATAGAATTTCACTTCGGTATCGATAAAGTCGCCGATCTCAGAGAAAGCGACAATCTCATCAAATTTCGCTTCGATTTGTTCTTTTTCCATACCCAAAATCGCAGCGTTCATAAAGACGTTGTCGCGGCCCGTAAGGTCAGGATGGAAACCAGCACCGACCTCGATGAGTCCAGCGATGCGTCCTCGTGTTAGCACACTTCCGTCGTCGGGTTGCATAACTCCAGAGATGAGCTTCAACAAGGTTGACTTGCCCGAGCCGTTGTAGCCCAACAGCGCAACTCGCTCACCCTGGCGAATATTCATCGTGACGTCGTTGAGCGCATTGAACTTTTCGCTCAAATCACCCTTACGCCCTTTCACCAGCCAAATGAAAGCTTCTTTCATCGACCGCGTATGACGCAAAACAAAACGTTTAAAAAGGTGATCAATACGTATGACATCCGGGGCGTTCGCTGCCACTGGAGGTAGATCAAATATATCCAGTTTCATGATTACAACTCCTGTGCGAAGTTACCCTCGAACTTGCGAAATAAATAGTTCCCCAGCAATAGCAAAACAATAGAGACACCGAATGCAACCGGCACCCAAATCGTCAGAAGATGCGGGAACATATGCCAGTTACCTGCCTCTAACAAGAATCCCTGCTGTTCAACACTCAATGTGGGTTGCCAGAAAGCGTAGTGAAAGAGTTCGACGGCAACGCTCAGCGGATTGGTCATATAGATTTGCTCGATATGAGGAATCTGCACCTCGCGAGCCACCATGGTCCAGGAATACATCACAGGAGACAGCCAGGTAGCCATCATCAAAAACATATCCACCAGGTTTTCAGAGTCGCGGAAGAACACATTGGCGACACCAAAAATCATTCCGGCAGCAAGCCCAAACAGCATAATGAGAACAATACCCACTGCCGCTGCAAGAATTTGTTTGATATCCGGTGACCACCCCACCACAAAACACGCTACGATGAGCACCAATATTTGGGGAAGAAAGTGGATAATTCCTACCCAAATAGTGGAGAGCGAGAAGAGCTGCCTCGGAAGATAAATCTTCTTGATCAATGCCCCGTTCACCACAAAGGCACGTGCGCCGTTGCTAAAACACTCTGAGAAGAAATTAATAACGATAATGCCTGAGAAAAGATAAACAGAATAATTCTGTAGTCCTTTCTCAAGGCCCAAAAAGATACCCAGAGCTAAATAAAAGACCAAGAATTGAACCGCAGGTTTAATATAAGACCAGACAATGCCCAGCACCGATCCGCGGTAGCGAACCTGGATTTCCTTATCTACGAGCAGTTTTAGAAGATATCTGTGATTGAGAGCGTCCTTCAGCCCCCGGCCTCGACCGGGGGCTGAAAACTCTCGATTAGCTATATCAGTCATCGAGTAATTTCTGACTCCGTATGCTTATTGAAAGTCTCTTGCCATGCTTCGTAAGAAGCTACTTGTTCTGCAGCTTCTTTATATTGCTTACGCAAATCTGCCCAGTCGGTAAAGAGCTTGGTATGAAGCTTGCTAGCTCGTACCAAATCCTTGCGCAACTGCTGAGGGTCACGTTTATACCAGAACACACCGGTTCCTTCAGCATTGGTCACAAGGAGCGAGTCGAATTTTGAGACAGTCCACCAGCGATTTTCTGCATAGGTGAGCTGAATTTGAGGGTTTTTCTCAGCCATCTCATCCACTGGCTTGAAGAGCTGGCGTCCCACTGTTGAAACTGCCCACGGCACCAGCTTCGAATAGCCGGGAGCATGGAAATTACGGCGGCCCTTGAACGGAGGTTTCTTCGTTTTGGGCTGCGGGTAATCGTCAATGTTGGTCTTGAGCTGTGCGTCTTGGAAGTTCTTGACCTTGCCGCGAATGACGGGCAATCGTTCGCTCAACGAAGGATGAAGATGTTCAGGACCTGAGAGCAAATCTTCAATCGCCAACAAGCGACCTTCCTCGGTGTAGTACTGCATCGACAGAGCATGCTTTACATCAAGGAAAAGAGACTCGCGAAGAACCGACCCACCCTTTTCAAAGGGTGAGTGAATCAAAGCAGTAATGAGTCGGTTACGCTCATGGAAGTATGCTTGCCAGCCCACCGAATCGTCTTTGTCCTGCCAGGAGACATGCCACAGACCTGCTCCGGGGAAAGACACCGTTGCAATGCCCGCCTCCTTAGCGCGAAGACCGTATTCGGCATCGTCCCATTTAAGGAAGAGGGGAAGGGACAAGCCAATCTTCTTGATGACCTCGGTGGGAATGAGGCACATCCACCAGCCGTTGTAGTCTACGTCGACACGGCGATGCATCCAGTGCGTGCTACGCAGGTTGCTTTTCGCTAAATCGTGACCCAAGGACATGTCTTCGTGGGGTCGATCGTAGAAAGTTCGCCAAGGGTTTACAACCTCGCCGAATGCGTGAAGAACTGAACGGTCGAACATGTCAAACATGTGTCCACCCACAATGGTGGGGTTCTTGCAGTAGTCGGCAAAAGTAATGAGGCGCAGAATTGATTCTGGTTCAACCACGACGTCGTCGTCCAGCAACAAAACGTAGTCGCTACCATTGTTTATCGACTCATACATGCCGCGACCGAACCCGCCTGATCCACCCAGATTACTCTGGTTGATAATGCGGAATTTACCAGAGAGAGGCTTAACGGCATTTTCAAAATCGGGGTGATCGGCTACCTTATCGGTACCTTGATCCACGATAAGAATTTCCTGAACAGACTCTAAAGCATCGAGATTTTCGCCCAGGGAGCGAATGTTATTGATGCAGTATTCAACCTTGTTCATCGTGGTAATTTGAACAGTTGCTTTGCCGCCGTCTTGACCCAAACGTGGTTCGATATCGCCCTGCCACTCAGCTTCCTGCAGAATCAGGTCACTCTTTGTGGCTGTGAGGTCGAACCAGTACCAGCCACCATCACCAAACGGGGCAAGAGTGAGCTGGAAAGTAGAGGTAGCGACGCCAGAAACGACTTTTGCGTCCACGCGCTGAATCACACCACGTGCGTTCGACTTATACACCACGATCATGCCGTCGCCTTCGGTCCTCAGCTGAAGGTTGACCGAATCTAGCTCTGTCCAACGACGCCAGTAGGACGCGGGAAAAGCATTGAAATACGTACCAAATGAAACTGTCTTACCAGCATCGATTTTGGTGGAACGGCGTCCTAAAACATCGGGAGATTCAGAACGTGAAGGAGCAGCGTTTGCGTCCGTTTTCAACTCTTGAACTGCTGTTGCCTCTGCGATGGCGTCCGCGGCGTCGCCGTCCATACGAGTAGGAAGTTGAACACCAGTGGCGCTACCGCTATCGATGTATAGAGGGATGACGTCCGTCTGCACTGCTTCGGGCAGAATGATTCGTTGCAAGGTACGAAGAGACTTCGTCTTTGGGGTGGGGGTAGCAGTCATCTTATGCATCCACCCCGCCTGCTTCGAGCTTCTGTCCATTTTCAAAATGAGGCTTAATCTTGTTGTCGAACATAGATAGTGCCGCGCCAATAGCCATGTGCATGTCAAGGTACTTGTAGGTACCCAAACGACCGCCAAAGAGAACCTTGTCTTCACCCTTTGCAAGGTCGCGGTATGCCAAAAGCTTCTCGCGGTCGACAGAGGTGTTCACCGGGTAGTATGGCTCATCGCCCTTCTCAGCGAATCGGGAGAATTCGCGCATAATAACGGTGGCGTCCTTCGTGTAATCACGCTCGGGGTGGAAGTGGCGGAATTCGTGGATGCGGGTATAAGGCTGATCTGCATCGGGGTAGTTCATCACTGCGCAACCCTGGAAATCCTCGATGGGAAGAACTTCTTGTTCCAAGTCGATGGTGCGCCAGGAGAGGTCGCCTTCTGCGAAATCGAAGTAGCGATCGACCGGCCCAGTGTAAATCACGGGAACCTGCCCGATAACGTTAGAGCGAGAATACTCATGACCGTCTTCGAAGAAATCGGTATTGAGGTGAACTTCGATGTTTTCGTGTGCGGCCATGCGCTCAAGCCATGCGGCGTATCCATCTACCGGCAAACCTTCATACTTGTCGTTGAAGTAGCGGTTGTCATAGTTGTAGCGAACTGGCAAGCGCGAAATGATAGATGCCGGTAAGTCAGCGGGATCAGTCTGCCACTGTTTTGCAGTGTAATGCTTGATGAAAGCCTCGTAGAGCGGACGACCGATGAGCTGGATGCCCTTATCGTTGAGGTTCTGAGGATCGGTACCAGCCAACTCGCCCGCTTGCTCCTGAATAAGTGCTTTTGCTTCAGCAGGGGAATAAGCGGCGTTGAAGAACTGGTTGATGGTTCCCAGGTTAATAGGCATGGGATAGACCACGCCGTTGTGGTTGGTGTACACCTTATGAACGTAGTTGGTGAAGTCAGTAAAGCGGTTGACATATTCCCAGACACGTTCATTTGAAGTATGGAAAAGGTGAGCACCGTACTGGTGAACCTCAATACCAGTCTGCTCTTCTTTCTTACTGTATGCGTTGCCACCAATATGCGAGCGACGGTCCAGAAGCGCTACCTTGAGACCTAGTTCGGTTGCAGCACGCTCTGCGATGGTCAGACCAAATAAGCCCGAACCTACGACTACGAGATCAGCGTTCACAAAATACTCCTGTACTTCTGGTTTCCTAGCCTGCGCTAGAAGTAATTATTTTTGACCGATGGCGAGCGAATCTACAGATCTACACCTTCTGACAAAACTACCTGATGATTTATTCTAACGTGCTTTGCTAACTCACATTTTTTATACTCTTCAGAGAATTTTCTGAGCTCACCTGGGGAAAACATCGAAACACTCAGAAATATTCAGTTAATTTTAAGGGATTTTCTGAGATTTCATTGAGTTATCCACAGGTTGAAGGGACCCCCGTTGCACAAGAGAGAGCGCTTTATTCTTATTAAGAGATGCACCGAAAATTTTTACTCGCACTCAGTGAAAACGAACATCTTTTAGTTCTTAAGGTTGAAGCTCATCCGCGTCTCTCTGGCCTTCACTTGCATGAGAGGCTGCGAGAAATGCTCAATACAGAAGATTCATTCAGCGTGAGTTCTTCCGGTTCTTTGGACGACGTCCGACATTTCCAAGATATCCCCGCAGGCAGCATCATTTCTTCGAGTGAGCACCCCATATTGACTTCCCTGCCTGCGCAAAATGCCCTCTTTCTCCAAGTTATTGCTGGGCCAGATATGGGAAAGCGTTTTTCGCTGCATCGGAATTCCGCGTTCAGGGTTGGGCGAACCAACGGCGAAATTCAGATACATGACCCTCTGCTAGATACCGAATCCGCTCTAGTCTCGATGACTCCTTCAGGAATATTTATCATCGATGACAGCGAGGAGTATGAACTCAAACTTCACGAAGAAGTCATATGGGGGTCATCCGTCGTCGAGCTAGTGGAGAACACAAAGTGTCGCCACGACGTCGTCCACTCAGATCTTTTTAGCCCGTTTTCGTTGGATTTACCTCCCCGGCGACCGCTTTTTCAGCAGGTCGCCATGATAGTTCTACCCCTTCTCGTGGGAGGAGTAATAGCAGTAATAACCGGTATGTGGTTCTTTCTGATGATGTCGATAGCTTCATCCCTCATGCTGGGTATCAATCTAAAGTCCGGTCACGGCCAATCCAAAAAATATCGGCGCATCCTAGACGATGGCATTGCAAAGGATAAAGCGCGAGCGCATTCCGTACACGGTCTGGAATGCCCGGGAGCGTTGAAACGGCCTCTCTCGGAGGCTATGACGTGGGGTCGTGGCTCACGGGAGGTTAACTGTGAGAGTTCTCAGCTGCGTTTTGAGGATTTACCGATGTTGCAGTCAGTTCCCATCTATTCGCGGTTGTATAAAAACTCTGCTCAGGTATTTGACGCTCATGTTTCAGTGTCGGTGTTTCGGCATCTTCTCTTACAACTCATTCTTAAAACTAAAGGAGCTAGAATTTTCATTGATCCTGCGCTCCTTCGGATTCTTCCTGCGGAATGTGAGCTTTTGCAGGTGCTACCAAACGTCGAGCTTATGAGCTCCTCCTCGAATTTAGATGGCGGTAGCGAGCAGGACTGGCTCATTTTTGCTTCGGAGAGTGACGTTAAACTTGAGGGGTGGATTGGGTCAGTAGTGCGGTTCTTGGAGCCTCACCGAAATCGCCCGCCGGTTGATGAGCTCCTCCAACGCCGTGTTCCTCTCACAATTCTCGATGAAGATACTTCGGGTGCGGAAAACAACCTCGCTCTTAGTTTCCATCATTTCGCAGAGTGTCCTGCTCCTCGGTTCGATACCGGGCAAGTACTGAGATGTACTGCTCACGGGATGGCATCGCGGACTTTTGAAAAATTGTTCTTGAACTGGCTAAATCAACTATCTACACTTGCTCTCGAACAGAATTCTGTCGTTGTATCTGAGCACCCCCTCTTTGATATAGATGCCGCGCAAGAGCGGTGGCAAAGTTCCTTATTTACTCGTTCCCTCTCATTTCCTGTGGGTATAAGCGATGGAGCAGAGACCATTCTGGATTTATCAGTTCATGGCCCCCATCTTCTGTTGGCTGGAACAACCGGGTCAGGTAAGTCTCAGCTACTGCGCTCTATCATTCTCAGTCTTGTCTACTCTTTCGCGCCGTCGCGTCTGGCGCTCGTCCTCATCGATTTCAAAGGAGCCGCAGGGCTCGGTCAATTTGAAAGGCTTCCGCACACCCAGGCGGTGCTTTCTGACTTAGAAGAAGGTGAATTTGATCGTTCACTCAAATTCTTGCGGGCAGATTTGGAAAAAAGGGAAAGGCTGTTCCGTTCTCTAGCGGTGAGCTCTTACACTGATTATCTTCACCTGATGTATAAGCGTAACGAAAAGCCCAAATACCCTGAGCTGTTAATCGTGGTTGATGAATTTAAAATGCTCACCGACCAATTTCCTCAGAGCATGAATGAATTGATGCGTGTGGCTACTATCGGCAGATCCCTCGGCGTGCATTTGCTTCTCTCTACTCAGAAACCGCGGGGGAATGTCTCCTCGGATATCACATCCAACATCGGTACCACCCTGTGTTTGCGGGTGGCATCAAGCGCCGAGTCTATCTCTGTCATAGATTCAGACCTTGCCGCCAAAATACCTCTGAGTTCACCGGGTGCAGGATATATCAAGTACTCAGATGGTTCTCTGATCCCTTTTCAATCTCTTTATATTGATTCGCCCAGAAAGCCCCCTGAGCAGGCAGCTTGCTCGCTTTCTATACTCGGAACCGGTATATCTTCGAAGACTTTGATTCCAGAGTCTGCAGATGAAGACGCGCGGTTAGCAGACTATGTAAGTCGTGTGCAGGCGGTTTGCGCGCCTTCGGACTATCGACCAATCCCCCATCGAAAGGCTTCTTCTACTCTTTCCATTTCAGAGGGCCGTCGTCTTTCGTTAGGCGTAGTTGAAATTGCCGCAGCAGGTGATCATCACGAGGTTGAACTAGATAGTCAAATCGGTCCAATTAGCCTGGTGGCAGAGCAAAATCAGAGATGGGAATTATTGAGGACGCTGGCAGTTCAGGCGCTCGCTGCGGATATAGAAACCCATATCTTGTGCGGCGAATATAGCAGTTTTACCTATTTCCAAAATTTTGTACAGGAATCGGGATGGCAGGTGAGTTCACTTGTGGGTCCTTTTGACCCTGAATTCCAAACTTTGGTGTGGAGGGAAGTTACCCAGGAAAGCTCTTCCAATCGCCCCATTTTATTTCTTATTGATGGCTTAGACAGCTGGCTTGAAATGCATGTCAAGGAGCTGGAAGCGAGCAGAACTCTGCAGAGATTACTCATGAACGCTCCAACCAAGAACCATATCGTCGTAGCAGGTTCGCATACGAGCTTAAAGGGAAGCATGGCCCAGCTCTTTTCTACTCAGTTATTGAGCGATGAAGCTATCAGTAAGGATCCGTTGAAATCAATCAGCAAGAGTATTCTTCGCCCCGCCCCTCATAATTTTTCAGTCGAGGGCAAACTAGTCAAGAAATTCAGTCCCCACTCAAAAATTACCTCTGCAGAATTGATTCCTGCGCAGAGCGCACTACCCAGAGACATCTCCCCACCAATATCTTCACACGAGTGCTGGAATCAGTTGCCTCTAAAGATTACTTTGAAAGAAGCTGCAAAACTCCCTCTTGTTTTCCCAGCTCATCTATCCTCACAGCAGAATCTGGTGCTTCGTACCGCTGTCACGCGCCACAACGAGCTGATGGTAACCGCTTACCCTATGCACCAGTGCACAGCTATCGTTGGTCCCCGCTTATCCGGCAAAACAGCTTTGCTAGATGCTTTGCAACAACTCAACCCGGAATACTCCTATTTGAGAATCTCGGGAAAGATACCCGCAACCGCAGAGCAACTAGCTGAAATCCAGCGACATCTGGAGACTACGCCGCATTTGGTGCTCCTTCTGGACGATTTACAATTTGTGGCACACGAGGTTCAGCAAAAAATTCTGCAGAATATGTCGCAGTTAGAGCACGTATTTTTTACGGTAGTTCCCAATCCACGTCTGATGTCTCTTCCACTGTATTCAGCCGGAATAGGCGCCATCCGCGGATTTGCGTTGATGCCGCAGAGCCCCCGAGATCTTGAGTTTTTCGCCAGCGCGAATTTAGCTGATGACCTCAAGACGGAGGGGCAAATCCCCGCTGGCAGAGTCCTCTACATCAATCAGGGCGACAGCGTAGCTCTACAGGTCCCTATCGAGGGAACGTCCCGATGAGTGCGCTTCAAAGAAAGCGTTGACGGAGGAAGAAAAGAGCATCATAATCGCGAGTCCGCCAAGAAAAACAGCTAATAAGCCAATGAACAGCTGCCCACCCACTACGGTCTGTACTCCTAGGATGACAGCAAATAATTGCCAGACTAAAAGCATTGAACGGGCTGAAGGTTTACCCGCCAAGAGCTTGCAGGCGGAAAAGGCAATGACAGCTGCAATCACCAGGAAGAAAATGGCGAGAGCGATGATACGCCCCATCCCTGTCTCAGATGCTCCCGCCGAAATAATCATGATCACCGAATAACCGGCAATAGCAAGTGCTTCGAGGAAACCCACCCCAGCTGCTACTTTGATAGAACCAGGTGCTTGGAGTGATGCCACAGATTTGCCTCTGTTCGTAATAAAAGCGGATTCTTTAGACTCCATAGTAGCTAAAAATTTAGGGTCTCCTATATACCTCATTTGCACTATTTGCACCTGTGAGATATAACTCAGCTCCCGGAGGAATTTTCTTCTAGAAACCTCTTGTTTACGCTTTCTTTACGTGGGAAAGTTATTGAGGTTTAGAAAGGCCTCTACTCGTAGGGGCCTCATTTGTTGTCATAGTATTTGTTGCAATCAGATACTTGCGAGTTAGCCTCTAATAAGGAGAACGTGCTCATGGATTGGCGTAGCCGTGCTGCTTGCCTGGAGAAGGATCCAGAACTATTTTTTCCCGTAGGAAATACTGGTCCCGCCTTACTTCAGATTGAAGAAGCAAAAACGGTATGCCGTAACTGCACGGTCATGGACACCTGTCTGCAGTGGGCTATCGAAACAGGGCAAGACTCCGGTGTATGGGGCGGTATGAGTGAGGACGAGCGACGCGCTATGAAGCGTCGAGCTGCCCGAGCCCGTCGCGCTTCCTAAGTTTAGGAAACATCGAGTATTAAGTTCCTTGAAAGAGGGGAATCAGCTAACAAGCTGATTCCCCTCTTTCTTTGTTCTAATTTATTAGTTGGTTGTCAGATGAGCACGGATGGTAACTGCTGTACCGCGAGGCTGACGCGGTTCCCATCGAATGGAACCATTGAGCTCGCTGGCAACGAGTGTGCGCACAATTTGCATGCCCAGCCCCTCCCTGCCCTTATTTTCTCGATAAGCTGACGTCCCTGCTTCTT
>NZ_LXTU01000062.1:0-10310 GCF_001683935.1 Rothia sp. ND6WE1A
TCGGACCGCTGAGTAGCTCACCTACAAAAGCAATGGGCATGAGGAATAAAACCTCCTCTCAACAAATTTACTGGGTGCCTATCCCGTCCACCGCCCAAAGTGCCCGACGTCGGGGGTTTGTTCCCGCAGAATTATTAGCTCAACAAACCCTGCGCCAGCTACGAAAGACGCCGCTCACCGAGACCTTTGAATTTCAGCTAGGAAGATTCTTGTGTCAAAAATCGCGTCTTTCATCAGCTACCGGTCAAAAATTGCTGGGAGTGAGCGCCAGACGCCGTCGAATCCTCGATTCTATGAGCATCCGGCCCACCTTAACTAGTGTGTTAGGGCGCGAACGGGATTTGCGGGGCAAAAAGTGTGTGCTCGTAGACGATGTAGTGACTACCGGCGCAACCCTCAAAGCAGCCACCTCTATTCTAGAAAAGCACGGGGCTCACGTGATAGGAGCTATCACTGTAGCGGCAGTCCCGCGGAAAACCTCAGAGGAAACAAAGCGACACAACGTAGAATCCAACTTAACACAACGCTAAGTGCGAAATTTATGTGACTGACAACATATAGTGTTCTATTGTTGTTCATAAGGAACCCACCCAAAGTTCCTGAGCGAATGTTAAATCACAGACGCTACCCTTCAATGTTGGGAGAGAATTGTGGAAATCAACGTAGTTGGACGAAACATTACGGTCTCCAATCGCCTCCGCGAGTATGTCGAAGAAAAAGTTGCTAAATTTGAGCAACTTGGAGAACGCGTGAGCAACATCGAAGTGAAATTCTCGCTAGAAGGTCACTCCGGTCCAGAAACAATTCGAGTAGAAATCACAGTAGAAGGTCAAGGTCCCGTCCTGCGCGCAGAAGCCCAGGGCTCTGACAAATTTGCTGTCTTTGATGAAACCTATGGCAAATTGCTAGAACGTTTGCGCCGCGCTCGCGACCGACGAAAAACTCCCAAACACGGCAACAAACGCCCGGTCAGTGTGGGTGAAGCCACTGGTGCGCTGGTTCCTGAGGATTCACCCCTCATAGAATTTGAAGATCAAACTGTTGAAGAAGCCGCTTTCAGTTCAGAAATTTCGCTTGAGGACGACCTCTCTTCACCCATTGAAATCCGTCGCAAGAGCTTTAAAGCAGTTGCACTTACCCCTGAAGAAGCAGTTGACCATATGGAACTGGTAGGGCATGACTTCTTCGTTTACGTTGATAAAGAGACTGGCGCGCCTTCAGCCGTTTACCGTCGTAAAGGCTGGTCCTACGGCGTAATTTTGCTCAAAAATCAGTAAATATTGGGTGCCCAAGCAAACCTAATGTAGATATTTTTTGCAGAGTCGGTAGATAAAAATCTACCGACTCTGCTTGTTTTATATCGTGTAATCTCAAGGGCAAAATGTGCCCAATGTCTTACCGTTAGCCCACAGAAGAAAAGCCATACCTCGTAAATTCTGAGCAGAGAGTAACCTAGAATGGTGAAAGCGTGTCTTCTCTTACCTTTGGGGAGAGACCCGCAACCTCTACTTTCGTTATTACAAGGAGTCAGTTTTCAGTGGCATCTTTCCTAGAAAAGATTCTTCGAGTTGGAGACAAGAAGATTCTCAAGCAGCTCCGCGCTTACACTGATGCGGTGAATTCTCTAGAAGACAGCTTTATCGCCATGAGCGATGCTGAACTCCGCGCTGAAACTGATGCGTTTAGAAAGAGAGCTCAGGACGGCGAATCGCTGGACACCATGTTGCCAGAAGCCTTTGCGGTGGTTCGAGAAGCCTCCAAGCGCACCCTCGGCAAGCGCCACTACGACGTCCAACTTATGGGCGGCGCTGCGCTCCACCTGGGGAATATCGCCGAAATGAAGACGGGCGAAGGCAAAACACTGGTTGCTACCGCACCTGCCTACTTGAACGCGCTCACTGGCAAGGGCGTACACGTGGTCACCGTCAACGATTATCTCGCTGAATATCAAGCAAATCTAATGGGGCGCGTCTTCCGATTCTTAGGAATGGAATCAGGCGTTATCCTTGCAAACCAGACTCCTGAACAGCGTCGTAAAGAATATTTAGCAGACGTCACCTACGGCACCAACAATGAATTCGGTTTCGATTACCTCCGGGATAACATGGCGTGGACTGTGGAAGAGCAGGTACAACGCGGTCACAACTTCGCCATCGTGGACGAAGTGGACTCCATCTTGATTGATGAGGCACGAACCCCGCTGATTATTTCCGGTCCCGCTGCTGGTGAAGCCAACCGCTGGTATGCCGAATTTGCGCGGTTTGCACAGACCCTCAAAGCCGATTATGACTATGAGGTAGATGAGAAAAAGCGCACCGTAGGTATTTTGGAACCGGGCATCGATAAGATTGAAGATCACCTGGGTATCAACAACCTCTATGAGTCTTCCAACACCCCTCTTATCGGTTTCTTGAATAACGCTATTAAAGCAAAAGAGCTCTTCAAAGATAATAAAGATTACGTCGTGATGAACGGCGAAGTCATGATTGTTGATGAGCACACCGGACGTATTCTTTCTGGTCGTCGATATAACGACGGCATCCACCAGGCAATTGAAGCCAAGGAGAAGGTTGAGGTTAAGCCCGAAAACCAGACGATGGCTACTATCACCTTGCAGAATTACTTCCGCATGTACGACAAGCTTTCCGGTATGACCGGTACTGCTGAAACCGAAGCGGCAGAATTTATGAATACCTATGAGCTTGGTGTCGTTCCGATTCCGACTAACAAAGATGTTGCTCGTAAGGATCAGCCGGATAAGGTTTATAAGGACGAAATCGCTAAATTTAATGCGGTCGTCAAAGATATTAAAGAACGCCACGAATCAGGGCAGCCCGTCTTGGTGGGTACAACCAGCGTTGAAAAGAGCGAGTACCTTTCGAAGCTCCTGAAGCGCGAAGGCGTGCGACACGAGGTGTTGAACGCGAAGAACAACGCCCGTGAAGCTGCAATCGTGGCTCAGGCAGGTCGTAAAGGTGCAGTGACTGTTGCAACCAATATGGCTGGCCGTGGAACCGATATCATGCTCGGTGGTAACCCAGAATTCAATGCTGTTGAAAAGATGGAGTCTTTGGGGCTGGATCCCGAAAAGAATACTGAAGAGTATGAGGCCCGCTGGCCCGAGGTTTTAGCTGAGTGTGAAAATGCAGCTCAAGCTGAACACGATGAAGTCACCGCTGTGGGCGGACTCTACGTATTGGGTACCGAACGCCATGAATCGCGCCGCATCGATAACCAGCTTCGCGGTCGCTCAGGTCGCCAGGGCGATCCCGGCGAATCACGGTTCTATCTGTCTCTAGCTGACGATTTGATGCGTCTGTTCAATGGACAGGCTGCGGGTCGCCTTATGGCGGGTGCTCCCGATGATACTGCGCTAGATTCTAAATTGGTTTCGCGTGTTATCGCTTCTGCCCAGGGGCAGGTTGAATCCCGAAACGCCGAGCAACGAAAGAATATTCTCAAATATGATGATGTTCTTAACCGCCAACGTGAAGCTATGTACAAGGATCGCAACGCCATTTTGCACGGTGATGATCTCAAGGAGAACATCCAAAAGTTCACCCGTGATGTTCTGACTTCTACCATCGACGCTGAAGTTAGCACAGGGCATGCCGAAGATTGGGACTTCGCTAAACTCTGGAAGAATCTGGAGAGCGTATATCCTATTACTCTCACTGTTGATGAGTTGGCGGAAGACGCCGGAGATAAGTCCAAAATTACTCGCGACCAGCTGGTCAAGGAAGTTCTTGCAGACGCACAGGTCATTTACGAAGAGCGTGAAGAAGAAGTCGGATCAGAGGCTATGCGAGAAATTGAACGTCGAGTCGTTCTCTCGGTCATTGGTAAGCATTGGCCTGAGCACCTCTACGAGATGGATTACCTCAAAGAAGGCATTGGGCTCAGAGCGATGGCTCAGCGTGACCCACTGGTGGAGTACCAGCGTGAAGGCTATGGAATGTATCAGGCAATGATGGATGCAGTACGCGAAGAAACCGTCAGCTACCTTTATCATCTTGACCTTTCCAAGCAGCGTACTCGCTCGTCCAATATCAAGTTGGATATTCCTGCTCAGCCTAAGTTCTTGCAGTATTCGGCTCCATCCGAATCTGGTGGGACCGAGACGAAAACTCTGGAAAATGAGTTTGTAGATGAGTCAGAAGTGAAAATGAAGCATAGGAAGTAAGACATTTAGTCTTAGTCGAAAATTGGCCTCCGCACTACATGCGGAGGCCAATTTTTAGGTCCCAGCTTCAGCATCATCAGGGAACGTGCGGGAACAACGGGCATTGCTTAGGCAATCTCTATCTCAGTGATTTGCCATCTGGAGAAAACCTTTTCTACCCGCAACGCCATCGCTCTCACGCGGGCATAGTCTTGCATAATGAGGGAAACCTCAAAGACCGTGGGAGAAATCTTTTGCGCTTTGGCTCTGCGAGTTTTCGGCATCGTAATTTGGGGTGCAAAAGGCGAGTGATTGAGAGGGACCCGAGCGTATTTTCGCCGTAGGCTATTTGCAGTTACTTTGCTTCTGAGGACAACCCTTTGCTGGCATTCTTTGCTGAGCCATTTCGACACATGAGAAGCTGGACGGCGTCCAGCAAATACCTCAAGCAGAACGACACCTATCCCAGCGCACATTACTTCGATGGCTCTACACTGTGAGTCTGAAGGTTTGAGAGGGATTCCCCGAGAAACTGAGTCAGGTTGTTCTTCTTTGACTATTTTGCGCCTAAATTTCTCGTAGTCTTCGGCTGAAATAGCAAGAAAATTGGTCTGCTTCTCATCTGCTCGGAGATCGGCAGATAGGGATGATTGATTGAGAGGACCATGGGGATGGGACATTGTTTTACTCCTGGATAGTTATGCGTGCGGGGTGAAAGTGGGAATGGTGAGAATCTGGTCAGCGAAGATGGGGTCATCCATTTCTCCGAGATTTACTTGATTCAGGTCATAGATCTGATGAGTGAAGTCCAGCACTTCTGAAGGGGTCGCAGACTCTGGTAGGTGAGCTTGCGCGATACTCCAGAGACTATCTCCGGCGGCCACCGTGTAGGTCGTGGAGGAACCCTCGGGCTCCTCTCTCATACCGGACATGAAAAAGGGGAGAATCTGTGGCGCAGCTTTGTCTGTATCTTTCTGCGTGGATGTCATTTCAACTTTCTGCGTTGTGAGCAGAGGCTGTTCGACGAACGGATGTTCCGCTTCATCGGCTGTAGAGGATTGAAAGAAGGGCAACACCGCCGCATCTGGGGCGCTCACACTGGAAATAGCGCTGGGCTCTGCGCCAGCAGTAATATCTACCGCCTGAGCTGGAGTAGCAAAGATTGATAATCCGAGAACAGCTACCGCTACACGCCGTAGAACGGCTGGAGCCCAATGCGGTAGTTGGACAGAGCCCCCTCCTTCGGCTGTGCAGATAGCTTTTAGTATTCCTAGCAAACCGATAGTCCACCAGAGAATCATCATCCCTGCTACGGAAGCAACGAGGATGATAAGCCCACTTTCTACTGGGTCCAGATTCTTTCCTGATTTCAGTAGCTGCTTCGCTGCCGCAATGGCTAGTAGCGAAAGGATAGGAACGAGCACAAGAAGAAAGAGGTCCCTGGAAAGAGGGATATTAATTTTCGTTCTCATAATCAATCATTTCGTATCGTTTGATGCATTTTGATGCTTTATTTTGATTATGAATGTGTTTTAAGTAATAGTAAAGAGATTTCATGCCCCAAATATGTAGTTCATGTGGGTTCAACGGGGGAGATGCTACTTTTAGAGCATGAGAATGGAGAGAATTTTTCGTGATTATGAGACGCAGTTAGCGGCAGAAAATCAAAGAGTCGTGGAGGCTGAGGCTCGTGATGTGCGACGAAGTGAATTCGCCAAGATTCAACAAGCCGACCGTCTGGCGGCGCAAATAGGACGTTCTGTGCGCGTCAATACGGGCGATTCGTTGCAATGGGAAGGGACTCTTGAATCCCTGGGAAAAGGATGGATTCAACTTCAGTCTCATTCGGAGAATATTTTAATTCCAATGAACTCTGTCAACTGGTGGGAAGGTGGAACGCCATTCTCTACGGTGGAAGCACGTTCTGTTTCTCGTTCGCTCTCGCTAGGGTACGCTTTTCGCGCGTTAGCGAGTGCTCGCATTCCTGTGCGTATTTTTCACAACATGGGCGCAGTAACTACTGAGGGAACAATTGAGAGGGTTGGACTCGATTTCGCAGAAATAGCCTTGCACCCCCTCGAAGGGCACTTTCGTGCCCAGCAAATCTCAGGGTGGCGAACGGTGCAGCTTTCTCAGGTTAGTGCCTGCTGTTCGCTGCTTACCTAGGCTGAGGTTTTGGTTTTTTGGTCCTCTGCCTCTTTGGCAGCCTGTTGTTGGGTTCGTTCATATGCTTGCTCAATATATTCTTCGAGTTTAGAAATTTCTACACGCCATTGACCGCGTCCGCCTACCTGAATGGCGGGAAGTTCTCCTTTTTTGACGAGAGCTCGTGCTTGACTCATAGTGATGTTGAGAATTTCGCAAATCTCGGGGAGGGTATGAAACCTTTTCTTAACCATTGTGACCTCTTTGATGTAGTTTGATGCCGTTACAGTAACTATAATCTCGACTCTTGGTGTTTGACTAGGAAAAAGGTTTTTAAGGGGACAAAATGTACATTTGGTTGCATGTCCCTAAAAGTGCGGTTGGTTGCTTTTAGTCTATTTTTAGTAGACATTGCATCGTATGCTGTTGGTCAAATCACTCATCGCAGATTTCGAACACGGGATACCACTATGGCTCAGAAAGTAACCGTCACTCCTCAGGTCATTGCCGAGCGCATTCATAAACCGGGGTGGAAAGATCCTAAGCTTTTGATTGGATTATTGCTTATTTTGCTTTCTGTCCTCGCTGTCATCGGCGTCATGAGAGCTACTAACAAAACTCAGAATTACTACATTGCTGCCCACGACATCAAAGTGGGAGATGAAATTCGACAGGAAGACCTCACTCTCTCAGAGGTGAGATTGGGCGATTCTGAAAACCTTTATCTCTCCGCAGATGATGCACTACCAGATTACGCCCGAGCCAATCAGAACATTCCTGCAGGAGCACTTCTGCAGCAGAATACTGTAAAAGCGCAAGATCATGACGGCCGTCGTCTAGCAACCGTTGTGATGGATTCTACTATTGCGTCTTCCTTTACTACCGGCGACAGAGTAGATATCTGGGTATCGAAGAAAAAGGACAACGGTACTGCCTATTCTGAACCGCAAGTTGTCATGCAAGCCGCTGAGGTGAGCGGCGTCCATTCTGAGGAATCGATGATTGGTAGTACAGGAAAATCTGCTGTGCAATTGCTTGTCACCGATGACGCCCTGGCGGAAGTGCTCAACGCCACCAACAACGAAAACAAGATTAATTTGGTTCCCACAACTTTTGGACAGAAGTAGGTAGCCCGGTGAATGTACCTGTTATTGTTCTTGGCGATATTTCAGGCAAATATATTGAAGCTATCGAAAGCGAACGCGGTATCGTTAGCGTAGCGAGACACGTACATGAGCTCGCTGAGGTTTTGGGTATCGCCCAGACGGGCATTGCTCGAGCCGTTCTGCTAATTAGTGGATTCGAAGATCTAACTGCCTCACTGGTGAATTACCTGGCGGAGAGCGATGTCGGCGTGGTTGCTGTCGTTGACCCAGGGGATCCAGAACCCCTGGAAAATATTCGCTACCTGAGTGCGTTGGCGAACCCTTCAGAGGTTATCGAGGCGCTAGAAACTGCTGCTGAAGAAGTCGAAAATACTCCCGTTAGTGTGAGCGGTCGAGGTCCTCTTTCAGGGGTAGAACTGTCATCTGCGGTCTTAGAAGATGTACAACCTGATAGGCAAGGGAAAATCATCACCTTCTGGGGGCCAGCCGGCGCGCCGGGGCGTAGCACTCTCGCTCTAAACTGTGCGGCAATACTCGCTGACCAACAACATACCGTGTGTATTGTCGATGCCGATACGTATGCTCCGTCGCTGAGCTCGCTTTTGGGCATGATGGATGATTATTCAACTTTGTCCCAGCTATGTCATTTGGCAGATCGAGGAAATCTGGAAACAGAGAAAATTGCAGAGATCATGAGCACGGTAAAGATTGAGAGCGGAACTCTAGATGTGGTTACCGGAATAACCCGAGCTGATCGGTGGCCCGAAATACGGTCCCAAGCGCTCGAGAGCGTGTTGAAAACATTGACTGCAAAATACGACTTTGTGCTAGTCGATGCGGGGTTTTCTTTAGAAGCTGATGAAGAACTGAGCTTTGACGGTGTCGCGCCACGCAGAAACGCAGCTACTTTAACTGCAATTGATCAAGCCGATGAAATTATCCTGGTGGGGGCCGCCGATGCCTTAGGCGTGCCGCGTGTGATGAAAGCAATTTCGGAATTGCTTTCCACCCCCAACGTCCACGTCGAAAAATCTAAAGTGCATGTTTGGATCAACAAAGTCCGCCCCGGTTCCATCGGACCGCAACCGGAGGAGCAGATTCTACATTCTTGGCAGAGATTCGGTCCACAACTTCCCATCGAAGGATTTATTCCGTGGAACCCAGATGCCATAGATAAATCTTGGCTCACGGGGCAGACCCTGGCAGAAAGTGCGCCGTCTTCAGATGTTTGCCAAGCGTTACGAACCCTGATCGAATCGCTGATTATCAAAGAAACAAAAGCGAGGGGAGCGGGTGAGTTTTCGTCTGACAATCTGACCATTGCTACCCGGTCTGCACCAGGTAAAGAATCATCGCATGATCCTTCGAGGGCAAAGTGGCGCGCCTGGAAACGTAAATCTTAGAAGGATCATGAGCGACTAAAATCTTTCATGAAGCAACTTTTCTGGAGGGGTAATGTCACTCAACGATTCAAAATTACATGCGGCGTCGCTGGGACCAGGAGACACCGAATGGTTACATTTGTTGATGGGCGATTGGCAAATAATCGCAGACACCGCCCATGCAGATATAGTGCTTTGGTTACCGGACGAAAAGAATCTTCCGGATTCAGAGCACCTCTCAGCAATGAGGGCGCCTGCATTTCCTCGTCACTTTACTAGCGCCGGGCAGGTTCGCCCCTCCACCGTTCACACAGTGTTTTACCGCGATATGGTAGATCAAGAAATGGGGGAGAAGCTGCTGGAAGTAGTCCAGCAAGTGTGGCGGCATCAAAAGACCGAGTACCTTGATGACACTGAAACCTCCGATGAACTAATACTTCGAACCGGTGTGATTCCCTTGGTCAGACACGGTCGAACTATCGCGGTTCTTACCATCCATACTGAGCTCTTTGGGCTGCGGCGCCCACCTCGTATAGAAACGGTCTACAAGACGGTGGCAGAAGACCTCATCCAAATGGTCAAACGTGGAGCCTGGCCTGAATTCAGCGCATCTGTGGGTACTAGCCGCGGTAACCCGCGCGTCAGCGATGGCCTCCTGACCTTGGATTCTGAAGGAATAGTAAATTTTGCTTCTCCTAACGTTTCCTCTATCTATAAGCGTTTAGGTTTTAGTGGAGAACTTGAAGGAAAACAGCTCGTTGAGATTACACGAAATCTCATGTCCCAGGATGAAACCGCTGATGAAACCCTTCCCCTGGTGCTCAGCGGACGCATGCCGTGGCGCGGCGAAATCAAGGTGCGCAACACGAGTGTCACCTTTCGAGCTATTCCCCTGCGGCAGGAAACATCGTTGGGGGAAGAAAGATATGGTGCCATCTTGCTGTGCCGCGACGTCAGCGAGTTACGACGTCGCGAACTGGAACTGATGACCAAAGACGCCACCATTCGTGAAATCCACCATCGTGTGAAGAACAATCTTCAAACGGTTTCAGCGCTGTTGCGCCTTCAATCACGGCGGATGAAAACGGGTGAAGCTAAACAAGGGCTAGAACAAGCGATGCGCCGTGTCGCCACGATTGCAATGGTTCATGAAGCTCTTTCCCAGGGCCTGACGCAGAACGTGGATTTTGACGAACTCATTCAACGCCAATTTCATCTGGCTGCCGAGCTAGCATCGCCCGGTCAACATATTCGTACGGAATTGAACGGGACTTTTGGTGAGCTCCCCAGCCAGTTTGCTACTCCACTCGCGCTGGTTATCAATGAGATCGTTGCCAACGCAGTGGAGCATGGTTTAGACGGCGAAACTGGGACAGTTACCCTGACCGCTCTACAAAGCCTCACGGCACAAAATGAACGACAACTCACCGTTACCATCTGTGATGATGGATGCGGAATGGTCAAGTATCCCATTGAAGAAGCAGGGACGTCAGCTTATCGAGAAAATAAGGGCAG
>NZ_LXTU01000067.1:0-10884 GCF_001683935.1 Rothia sp. ND6WE1A
AGGCTGCCGAGAAATTGGAATGGCTCGAAACAGGTTCGGAATCGGTGCTCGCCTTTACCCGCCCCAACGGCTGGGTGTGCGTGACCAACTTTGGGCAGGACGCCGTCGTCCTCCCCGAAGCTGTGCGAGGCGCACGGTTCGTGCTGGGCTCAGCCGAGTTCGACGGCAAGAATGTGCCTGGTTCGACAACCCTGTGGTTTAAGAGCTAGCTGACTAAAGGAAAAGTACAGCCAAAGCGGTGAATGTTCATTGAAAAAGGTGAGCATTCACCGCTTTTTATGTACGTTGGGCTCAGAAATCTTTCGGAGGAAGACCTTCAACCTGTTCTCAAACCGTTCAGGATGAGAAAAGACCTCGCTCCAATCGGTACGAAAAATCCTTGCTCCTGAATTGAGAAACTGTCTTTCTCGAGCGCGTTCGCTCGCTATAGCTACTTCAGGTGAGCCAAAATCGCTATATTTCATGTTTCCATCAAATTCCACAAAACAATCAAAATCAATCAAGTAGAAATCGCCTCGATAGGTTTTGCTGCCTAGCACCACGGGTTCTTGCTGGCGAAATCGTATGCCCAATTCTGAAAGACGCATACGCGTGAGAGTCTCACCGGGAGACTCAGATAAGTAACTGAGATTTTCTGCCACCTTGTATGCTTTGGCTGCTCCTCTGCCTTGAAAGGAACGAAGCAAAATATAGAGTTCAGCAAGAGAAATCTTTTGAGCATAAAGAGCCGAATCGGCTATAACTACTGCTTCCTCAAAGGGTAAAGTTCGTGCGCAGTCCAAGAGAAGCGTGGGGATATCGGTTGTTATTGCGCCCACGGGAGTCACTGCGTAAGGAGTGCTTTCTTGCAATAGAGCGTGGCGAGTAGTCTCCGGTGAATACCCACGTGAACTTGGCTTGCAGTAAAGGTGTATTTTCTGCTGGTTCACTCTGATGAGGGCGAGGCCGTGCAAAACTGCTGCTGATTGATGCGAGAAAACAGTGGACGGAGCACTCTTGAATTGCGCAAGGATCTGGAGAGGATAACGTTCCCAGGCGGAGATCTGCTGTAAATTTTGCGTTCCTATATATACTCCTTGTCGTAGACGAGTAATATGCCCTTGCCGGATGGCCGTGCGGAGTCCGTAATCTGTATAGCCTTGGCGTATAAGGCAGTCTTTTGTGAGAAGGAGCTTTCCTAAGTCTTCTATAGTTCGCATCCTTTTTATTCTCGTCTATTGCTTACATCTGTGGGCAGGAGAGAGTCGCTATATGTGGATAAGTAGCACTAGATGCAGTAATCCACAGAGGGTGCGTGTCACAGGTTCCGGAGCAGTGGATATTCCGTACACCAGATGCGTTGCATTGTGATGCTTCCCGAAATGATTTCGATGGGTGTTACCCTCGGCGGCATGTCGCTGTTTGCCTACTCGGTGGGCGCTCGTAACCAGGAACGAATCAGTGATTCCATCCGCACGGCAGCACTGATGATTACCGGTATCTCGCTGGTCTTCGGCGTGCTGGTCTTCGTCTTCCGCGACCAGGCTTTGTTGCTCATCGGCGGCGAAGCTCTGCTGGATCGCGGCGATCAGATGATGACCGCCATGCTGATTTCAGTGCTCTTCAATGGTTTGACCATGCTGTTCATGGTGTTGTTCCAGGCAGCAGGCAAGGCGGCAGAGCCTGCCGAAATGCAGCCTGCACTGTAGGACGGCGGCAAGCTGACCCAAAAGTACACTCAAACCGTTGAATGCTCACCGAACAAGATGAGCATTCAACGCTTTTTGTGTACATAAGGGCAGAGAGTTATCAGCCGCCGAATTCAGCTAGACGATTCGTAAGCTTGCCGTATCTTCGGAGCTTGTATCCCCTTCTATCAGCCGCTCATAGAGTCCTAGCTCTAAGAAGAGCTTGAGTAAATCTTGAACAGGTAAGTTGCGGGCGTATTTCACTACTTCATCGGTGCCCTCTTCGTACTCCCAAAGCTTATCTTCAATAGCTGTGCGCACGCCGGGGGAGTATTGGAAATCAACCTTGGTGTTAGATCTGGCCGTGGACTGCAACCGGGAGTCCTTCGCGATTTCGGCAACCATGGTGGACACGAATCCCACCTTAAATTCGTCGCCTAAATCGAGCCCCTGAAAGTACTCGTTAATCTTTTCGATGACTACAGATTTCTTTTTGCGCTCCCGTTCTCGCACCTGTGCCATGCCAGCTTCGGTAATTCCCGTGAGTCCGCTAGCTTCTCCCTCGGAGAGCCTGAGGTCTTCTTCTCGAATCTTTTCTAGGCGGAAGTGAGTGAGGACGACGTCGTCCACATCTACTTGTTCAGGGTTCGGCTCATCGAGTGTGAACTTGCGTAATCTTCTGCTGAGAAGGTCAGCGAAAGCGGCTAGTTCCTCGTAGTATGGGTCATTAAAATCAAAGATTTGGGCGAAAAAAGCATATGTTTTTACGTACTGCGTGAGTGTGAAGCGGAAGTCGGTGAGGTTATCTAATTCTGCTTTGTTGCCGTCTTCGCGAGCGTTGCTCCATCGAATGGCGAAACGTTCTGCGGGTTGTCGGAGCAGGGAATCGAAATTCGCCTGGCGTACATTTGATGCTGACCATTTTTCCCAGAATTGCTTTACATCCTCGACGGTGTAGATGCCTTCAGTATCCAGTTTTGAAACTTGCTTGGAAATGAGCTCAAGGTCAGATTCTTGGCGAATTTCTGCCTCGGTATAGTATTCGCTGAAGCTCTGCAGAATCTTCTGAGGATCATTGACGAAGTCTAAAACGTAGGTGTTGTCTTTGCCAGCGGCGCGGCGATTGAGGCGAGAAAGAGTTTGAACCGCTGTGATGCCAGAGAGCTTTTTATCAACATACATGGCCACGAGCAGTGGCTGATCAAAACCAGTTTGGTACTTGTTTGCCACAATCAGAATATGCTGGTCTTCCTGGGCGAAAACTTCTGCGAGGTCTCGTCCGTGAAGTTGCGGGTTCATGGAGCTCTCAGTAACAGTGGGTGTTTCGCCACCGGGAAGAGTTTCTACATCTGGGTCAGGGAGCTCACCGGAAAAAGCAACCAGTGTGTGTAGCGGCAATCCTCGTTCACGAATCGCTTTTTCAAAAGCACGTTGGTAGCGTACGGCTGCTGCGCGCGAGTTAGTAACCACCATAGCTTTAGCTTTGCCACCCAGCTCATTTTTGACGGTGCCGGTGTAGTGGTCAAGAATAATCGCTACTTTAGAGGAGAGGTTCGTGGGGTGGAGCTCTACGAAATTGATGAGAGTTTTAGTGCCTTTTTGAATATCGATTTCTTCGTTGGCGTTGTCTTCTTCTGCACGTTGAGCAATGCGAGCAGCCATTTCATAGCTGGTGTAGTTCTTTAAGACGTCGAGGATGAAGCCCTCTTCGATTGCCTGTTTCATGGGGTAGAGGTCGAAAGGCACTGGTGGCAGTTCGGGTGCGGGTCGGCGTCCGAAAATCTGTAGGGTTTTTTCTTTAGGTGTTGCGGTAAAAGCGAAGAAGGAGATGCGGTGAGCGGAATCTAACCGTTCTGCCATGCGGGTGAGCGCTTCTTGGTCGGCATCAGATTCGTTGCCTTCGAGATCAAGGTCTATTTCAGCGCCCTGGTAGAGCAATGATTTTACGGAGTCGGTGGCTTTACCTGCCTGGGAGGAGTGCGCTTCATCGGCGATGATTGCAAAATGTTTTCCGGCTAGCTGGCTGCCGCTCTTCTGCATTTCTTCTAGCGCATAGGGGAAGGTTTGTAACGTAACACCGATGATTTGCACACCGGATTCGAGAGCTTCTTTGAGCTGTTTTGCCTTAGATTCCTCGCCTCCGCGGGTAATGGGTTGAAAGGTTCCGGTTGCAGTCACGAGCTGGTCTACGGCGTCCTGAAGTTGCCTATCGAGAACCTGTCGGTCTGCAATAACAATGACGGAGTCAAAGACTTTTTCACCGTCTTCATTATGCAGATTGGCGAGCCGGTGGGCTGTCCAAGCGATGGAATCTGTTTTACCTGATCCGGCGGAGTGCTGGATAAGGTATTTGTGTCCTGGTCCCTCGATCCGAGCAGCGTCAACGAGTTTGGTGACTGCTCGCCACTGGTGGTATCTGGGAAATCGTGTTTGCGAGTGATGAGTAATCCTGCCGGTGAACGGATCTACTTTCTTCTCGTGGTTGGTGTAGATGAATTTACTGAGGATAGTAATCCAGGTATTACGTTGCAGAATTTCTTCCCAGAAGTAAGAAGTAGAGATGCCCTCAGGATTGATTGGATTACCTGCACCGTTGTCTTTGCCGCGATTGAAGGGGAGGAAGGTGGTGGCTTTCCCATCAAGGCGGGTGGTCATGAAAATTTCGTCTTGGGCAAGTGCGAAATGGACGAGAGCACCGCGGTGTTCCTGCAAGAGCGGGGATAGCTTGGGGTCACGGTCTTGCTTGTACTGTTTAATGGCTTGCTGCAACGTTTGGGCATATTCGCTTTTGAGCTCGGTGGTTGTTACCGGTATGCCGTTGCAGAAAAAGACTAGATCAACCCGAGCTTTTTGGGGCTGAGTAGGATAGGCATGGACTTCTTCAACTACCCGTAGGATGTTCTTTTCGAAGAGGTCCGAGAGCTCAGGGTTGCGGTTATCTTGTGGGGGTAGCTGAAGTACTTTAAAGGGGCGACGCGCACCAAGCACTCTGAAACCCTTGCGCAGTACGTTAAGAGTGCCGCCTCCTTGCAGTTCAGGAGTAGCAAGTGTGCGCACGAGTGAATCGAGAATACGTTCTTTGGCTTTGGCTGTTTCATCAGCGCTCAAGCCAGGTTTGACGATGCGCTCGTAGTTTTGCGGATCGCTTATCTGCAACCATTTGAGGAGATCAGCCGGGAAAAGTGCCCGTTCGGCATCGTATTCGGAATCGTTGGGGGAGTGTTCCCATCCGTTTGCTGCAAGGTACTCGCAGATTTCTTGCTGGAAAGGACGTTCGAGGTGAGCGCGGGGCATGGGAGGCTCCTGGGGAGAAGGTGCAGAAGTTTCTCTTTCAGTGTATGAGGTGAAGCCTATGGTCTGGCGCAAAAGTGCAAATATCCTACGTACAGTGCATGAAATTTTACGCACTGTATGTAGAATATTTGCACCTTGCTGGTCTGAGGCTGACCAAAAATATAAACTTGTACATTGGATGTACATTCGTTTGTTCATCCAATGTACAATTTTATATATGATCTTGTATCCTCGTTTTATAGAACCCACTATCCGTGAACATTTAGCTGTTACTCCTGTGCTCATCGTTGAGGGTGCCAGGGCAGTGGGTAAAACCAGTCTCGTGCAGAAACTACGCAGAGATGGATTGCTAACAGCGGTTTACTCTATGACGGATGTAGAACTAAGGAAAACAGTTGAAAACGACCCGGTAGCTTGGTTGCGCGGTCGAACCTGGCCTTGCGCCATAGATGAGGCTCAGCTCGTCCCTGACCTTCCGCTAGCTCTTAAAACAATCTTGGATGAAAACAGTGACCAAATCAGAGTTCTTCTTACAGGTTCATCGAGTATCGGGCAAACCCAGACAAACTTTGGAGGCTCTGATCCGCTAGCACGCCGGGCGTTCAGAATTACTCTGGAGCCTTTATCCGAGGCTGAAATATTTGCCGGCGAGCAACTTCTTGCTCCTTGGTCAATAATTGATGAGATGTTCAGAGCAGAACCTTCTGATACTAAGAGATCTCTAGCTTTTCCTAGTCAAAACGAGATTTTTACTCGCGGCGGTATGCCACAGTACAGAGTTTCTGAGACCACAAAAAGCCCGGGGCTCTTACGCTCTGCTATTGAGCAAGGTATTCGGAGTATTTTGACAGAGCGTGTAAAACCGGGTGAAATTTTTGACCAGCAAAGAGCTTATGAATTGTTGGCTTACATTCTGCGCCATCCAGCATCGGAGTTAAATATGTCTGAAGCTGGAAGAGATCTATCTATTGATCGTAGAACTGTAGACAGCTATATCAATGCGTTAGAAAAAAGGTTCTTGGTGTACGAGGTTCCAAACTTTCACCGCCCCTCCAAACGTACTCTTCGGAGCTCAGCGAAATTTTTTCCAGCAGATTTAGCATTATCCACTCATGTCATTACCAGTCAGAGCGATAAAAGATTAGATGATTCTGATATTCGGGGCAGGCTCACTGAAGCACATGTTGTTCAACAGATGAGGGCGCATGCCGGTTGGTCTGAACTGGAGGTGGATATTTTCCATTGGCGTCAATCAATCAAACAGAAGCCTGCTGAAGTTGATTTAGTACTTAGAGATCGTCAAGGCAGATTGGTTGCTATTGAGGTAAAATCTTCCACCCGGTTTAAGGCGGATCATTTGAAGGGAATCCGGGCTTTTAAGGAGCTATATCCTGACGATTTTCACAGGGGTTTCTTGGTGTCGCATAATCCTGAAGTTATGAGAGTGAGCGAAGATATTTGGGCGATACCTATTGAATATTTGGGGTCAAGAGATTCCTGGGAGGGGGATTTCGCTCTTCAAATCCCTCCGCAGATAGCTGATGGTGAAGAAGCTCAAGATGAGATCGAAATGTTAGGGGAAGATATGTCCGATACTCAGATTTTTATGAGCTATACCCATCAGGATGCTGATTCCGTGGTTGGCGGAGATATGCGCCAGTTTGGTAGAGATATTGCCGAGGCACTTGAGAGCTTGTTTGGGCGTTCAGTTGATTTGTTCCTTGACACTGATAAGGCGCGTTGGGGAGAACATTTATGGAATCGTCTAGACGCTGAAATTCAACGTTCTACCTTTTTCATGCCCTTTATTACTCCTCGCTATTTGAATAGTAAGGCTTGCGTGGATGAGTTTCAGAAGTTTTTGGACGCTGCTGAGCGCGCCGGCGCAGAGAAGCAACTTATGCTTCCACTGGTGTGGATTACTCCTCCTGCTTTTAAGCGAAATACCGGCAATAGCTTGATTGTTGAACGCGTGAAGCAAACGTTGTATCAAGATGTTTCTGAGATAAGAACACTCGACCGGAGCGCAAGTGGCTACCGCCAGAAGGTTGAAGAGCTTGCTGGATATATCAACGAGATGATTGAAGAGAGGGAGCAACAGGGAATTGAAATTAGCGAATCGACTTCAACTGAAGAAGAGGAAGTAGCTAAGGGCGCCTTCGATTATTTAGCAGAGATTGAGGAAACCTACCCACAGGTTGAGTCATCCCTTGAAAGTTTTATGAGTGCCTTTACTCAGTTAGGATTGGGCTTTCAAGAGAGCGGTGGAAAGCTCAATGAGCAAGCGTTATCAAACCCATTTCAGACACAGAAGCTATTGAAAGAGATGGCTAAAGAGCTTGCTCCATTAGCCAAGAAAACAGAGGAAAAATCTCAGGAGGCTTCTAAAAAGTGGTCTGAACTCATTAGTAAACTCAATCGCGGTGTTCATTTGCTGAGTGAAGCTTCAGGTGAAGATGTTCCAGATTCTCTTATTCACGATATTGCCTCAATTCGGGATACTCTCCAAAAACTCGAAGGGGTCGCAGAGATTGAATCTATCGCGATTCAGATGCCTAAGCTTTCCTCTGCGCTGACACCTATTTCACGTGCTTTTCTCTCCAGCATTCGGACTATCAATTTGATGGATGAATCTGTTAGCGATTGGTTGCGATCGATTGGTTATGAAAAGTAACGGAGAAAAGCTAAAATCTGTCGTTTACTAAAGCCATCGGTTGAAGTGCGCGGTGAAGCTCTTCGATGTTTACTACCTTGTGCTTCTTCGCGGAGTTCATGGAGAGAAGAAAATCCTTGAGACTGTTGCCCTGAGCGGAGTTATGCAGACTAAAGTAAGTGGTCTGCTGGGATAGGGCGCGTAGATTGCTCTGCCAATAGTAAGAGTTGGCGTGCGAGAACAGCACCAAAGTTTCTATAAAGAGTTTGCTGTGCAGTGGGGACTGTGTATTGAGGTAGTTTCTGAGATGCACTGCCTGTATGCGTGCTTGTTTACCAGGGGAGACGGCGTAGGAATCGGTGTGTTCTTCAAAATAGATGTTGGTCTTGGGGCCCTCTGGTGTGGCTCGGTGGTGGATGAGCGCTTCTTGCGGTGATGAACCTTTGTGCGGGACTTTGAGGTGCCAGATATTGCCTGACCAATACTTGTTTTCAATCACGAGCACGGTGTTTTGCGTGATGATGAGGTGATCGATTTGACGGCGTACGCCGTCGCTGGTGGTGAAGGTGAGGTTGGTGAGGAGGACGCCGTGGAGTCCTGCTTCTTTGCAGGAATCGAGGATGGTCTTGCGAGTGTATTGCTCGGTAGAGAGTTGCCGGTTGAAGCTGGCTAGTTCCTTGGTGAGCCGTTGAACTTCAGCCCGGTCATCAAGGCTTTCTAGCTTTTTGATTTGCTGAGTTTGCTCGAGAACTTTCGCTTCAAGTTCTTGGTGGGCGGCGATGCGCTCAGCAAGCTGGTTTTCTGCTTCGCGAAGTTTCTCTATGCTGGGCGTATTTTTGACTTGTTGCAAGAGCGCGCTGTTTGAGCCATGCAAGCGGCCTTCAAGAAGCGCAAGGTTCTGCGCTAATGATTCGAATTGTTGGGGTGTGCTAGCGCTCGCCTTCTTCCATTGCATATAGAAGAAGACGAGCCCGACCAATGTGAGGGTAAGCAGGACAACGAGAGCGAGTAGAAGTAGTTCCAAGGTGGCTCCTGGGGTGAGTGGTTTCCCTTGATGCTACTTCTTTTTCTTGACCGACTGTAACTTGAGTTACTTTTATTTCACTGCGCTAAGATGCTTTCTGATTGAGACGGTTTTCGCTTCATTTCGACTGTTGGTAGAACCGCCCTCAATAACTCTGAGCTTAGTGCCGAAGGTTAGAACGTTTATATCATCTTCTGGGAGTGAGAGCTCTCGCGCGACACGTTCTACCGTTACCGGTCCGCTCTTATCTGAGGCATATACCTGCGGATAAACTTTGGACATTTCGTAGGTAGACATTCCACCCGGCTCACCCTTTTGAAAGCCACGTTTGGCGAGTTCTGCGCAAGTGGTGCGGTATATCCAGTCGGTCATTCTGCCGTTTTTATGGAGGGTGTAGGTGAGCGCCATGGCTGAAACTTTGAAGGCATCTTTGGCGTAGAGAATGTCGTTAACTTTAGCGTTATGGGGCATGTACTCAGCGAGCATTGAATCAGGAAGTAAGAAGGCAGAGGCGAATTGGTTCGCCTCTTGTTCTTGCTGTGCGGCTGATTCGGCGCAGGAGTGTTTGTGCATGACGAGGTGCCCTAGTTCGTGGGCGAGGTCAAAGCGAGCACGCTCAGGTGTTTTATGGCGCGCTAAAAAAACAAAGGGCTGAGATTTATGGAATAAAGAGAAGGCATCTACCGACATCGCCAATGAGGGTAGACCAAACACGTGGATGCCTTTTGATTCGCTAAGTTGTACGAGATTAGGTAGGGGTTTGACGCCGAGACCCCAGTAATCGCGAAGCATTTGCGCTGCCATGTGCGGGGTTTCATGGGCGAAGGCAGGAAGGTTGAGGCGGGGCAGAATGAATCGCTCTCCAATCCAGTGCGCGATTTCAACGCCGAAGGCTCCTGCGGCTTCTGCTGCATCTCTATTTTTGCGGGTTGTATTTCTACCTGCACGAAAGTTGACGGTGTCAGTTTCGATTTCTGGAGCGCCCGGAAGTGCGAAGAAGGGCGCCGGAAAGTCTAGAACTGCAGCAAGTTTCGGGGCGCAGCTGAGCGGGGCACCGTCTATTTCATACTTTTCGGCGGTACGACTTGAAACACCCAATTCGCGTGAGAGGGACGCGCGGGTGTGACCTCGCCGTTTGCGGGCGAGGGAGATGCGGTCTGGATTGAGTAGGTTAGGCAATTTTGAAGTCGATCTCTCCGCCGCCGATGTCTCTAATGTTTTCGATTGCGGTGTCAAAAGGTATAGGTTGAAGAAGGACGCGTACTTGCCAGTCGCCAAATTGTCCATCTTTGAAGTTTGGGTAGGGAAGAGAAACTTCACAGCGTAGTTCGTTTTCTGCGCGGTAGTAAAGCAGGAACCAATCTCCTTCGGGCGGAGTATTAGCTATGGAAATAGTTTGCTGGTCTTCTGGAGCATTAAGAACGAAGAGAACAGGGTCACCGCTGTTGATCGCTTGTTCTGTGGCTTTTCCTTTTGCACGGTTAGCACGTGGTTTCGCTAGAACATTAGGATTTCCAGTATCTTCATTACCGCCGATAATTCCTAGGGTGTACTTCTTAATGGGGTGAGAGGCTAGAGGCCTATTTTGCGGGTCTGTAAGGTTCCAGTTGTGTTTGGAGCGGATATGGTCTCGGAGTACTTCTGTGGTGTCGAACCAGCGACGTGAACCTGCTGCAGTGACGGGCGCACTTGTGCGCGTGTTGGCAGAAGCAGTCTCGCCAGCAGCCAGGCTTTCGTGGATATCTGCAATATCGATGCCCATCAGGGCTAAGTATTCCGCAGCTTGATGAGGCTGAATGATGTGCGCACCCTCGGAATAGGGAAGCGAAACAGGCATGACGAACCACCTTCGGGAGAAGAATAAGGTACCTCAAATTATTGCACAAAACCCGAAGGTGAAGTTGTAAAATCTTTGATATATGCGCATGAACCAGAAAATCTCAAAGAGTAATCTTATAAAGCAGAACTATAATTATTCTCTCCAGGAAATTTCTGGAGAGGAAGCTGCTTTATAAGAATCTGAGGGTGTCATAGTTATTTCTACTGGAATAGGAAATAAATCGCCCACGAAGAGACCGGTTCCGGTAGGAAGGTAAGATATTCGACTAATTTGATGAGTGGTTATATAAGGAATCGAAGCAGACATATAATCAAGATCTTGATTGTTTTTAATTCTATGAATAATGAAATTATTACACTGAGACAATACAGTGGAAGAGAGCTCACTGGGGCGTTGGGACGAAAGG
>NZ_LXTU01000075.1:0-15246 GCF_001683935.1 Rothia sp. ND6WE1A
TTTAAAGGCTACCCTATCAGCCTCCATCTCTTGGCTTTCCAAGTTAGACTCTCCACCGCCGATGTTTTCATCCACCATAAAAGAATTCTCTGAGATATCCCCATTCAAGATATGGGTCACTTCATGGCAAAGAGTGAACAGCACTTTATCCAGGCGTTTTCCACGCCCTGATAAGCCAATAATTGGATGCCCCTCCATCATGAAGCAAGCACCATCGATCTTTGCTCCGGGAAAATTCTCTACATAAAAGAGTCCGACACCTACCTGATGAAAACGGTTTTGAAGACCTTCGAATTCTTCCGGTACAAGTGAAATTTCAGCTAAATTTTCTACTTCATCCCTGAAATCATCTTCTTTGTATTCACCAAATGTGTGGAGGTGCTCTTTGGCTTTTTTACGAATGGATAAAGCCCAAGCAAGCTGAAGCTCAGTCAATTCCTCTTCAACATCGTTCTTTCGCGCAGCCAAAGCAAATCTTGTTCGTAACCCAAAATCAGAAATCTCATATAAGTCCATCAACTCGCGATCAACTTCATCTAAGGACCCTCTAGAAATGATTCCTCTTTTCTGAAGCAAAGCTACCGGAGCAAGATCCCTCTGACGTGCTTTCCGCTCAATTGTAGAAAGGCTCTTCTGAAATTCGGAATCCTGCTCTTGCAACCACACCTGATAGCGGGTTTGAAGATTCAACCAATGTTCCGGTTCCATGCCGAAAGCACTAGCAAGCTGGGCAGCCGCTTCTTTAGTCAGTTCCCGCTTTCCGCTAATAATCTCAGAAACAAACTGAACCGGGCGTCCGATAATTTCTGCGAACTCCGCCTGGGACCAGCCTCGAGCTTCAAGTTCATCCGCCAGGTGCTCACCAACGGGGAAAGCCTGTGCGATATTCATAATATTTCCTCCGTAAATCTAGTGATAATCAACAATTTCGATGAGAACAGCAACCTTATGGGGCTCTACTCGTTTGAACCTAAGAATCAGTCTGAACTGACTATCTAGACGAATTGAATACTGCCCATCACGATCTCCTTGTAGTTTTTCCAGGCGGAGTGACTTAAAGCTACGCAACGATTGCTCATTTGGAGCAGTGATAATTATGTCTAACTTTTTGCGGTAAGCCCTCACAAGATTAGGGTGAAAGCGTTTTGTCCTGTAAGTGCTATCTTCTGCCAACAGCCGCAACTCCTCGTTGAGGTACTCAATCAGCATCGTTCGCCCTTAGGGCGCAAAGTATCCACTCTAGACATGCAACAAGCATATATTAATATATCTCGTATTCATAGATTCATAGATTGCATTAAGTTCTATTACTACATATACTCGTGGACAACTACTAGATCTCTAATAAGAAAGAAGGTTGGCTCATGGCTAGAAGCCGTATAGTCGCTCGCAGTGCTAGCACCGGGCGCTTCGTCACTAAATCGTATGCAAAACGAGCTCCTGCAAAAACTACTGTTGAACGAGTAGGAGGAACAACCAAAAACTCTCGTTCGGTAAATCGATCAGCTCGTACGGGTAAGTTCATTACTCAGAAGGCTGCATCAGCTAATCCTGCTACCTCTATTACACAAAAGATATAGAACTAACCATCAAGAAGAACCTGCCCTACATCGCCTCAATGTCACCAAAAGGCAGGTTCTCTTGCGTTAAACCTATGATTGCTTCTGAAAACATACCCACGCCCTTATACGATTAACCCAAACCGTGTACCTTAGCGCACACCCTCCGCAGCAACCACGAGGCTCCCATGACCAACTTCGCCTTCCTCTCCTCCACGCTCCCCACCCTGGCGGAGCCCGCGCGTCGTGCCGAACACTACATCTTCACCGACCCCACCAGCTCCCTCTTCTACGCCCGGCGCGCCCTCGAACTCCTCGTAGACCACCTCTACACGGTCAACAACCTGCCCGAACCCTACGACAACAAACTCGCCGCCCGCATCAACTCCCCCGAATTCAACAGGCTGGTAGGGCGAGACCTCGTAGCCAAAGCAGATATCATCCGCCTGGCAGGCAACAAAGCAGTCCACACCAACATCAAATTCACTGCACGCGACGCCGGCGTGACCGTCGAACAGCTCTTCCACCTGCTCATCTGGGCAGCCCTGCACTCCTCGGCAAACCCCGAAGATGTTCCCCAGCAAGCACAGTTCAACCTCAACGCCCTGCGCCAGCAGGCAGAAGCGCGTGCCCACGCCAACCAAGCCCACCACAGCACCAAAGCACAGCTTCAGAAACTCCAAGAACAATTCGCTGAAGAAGACCTCAAACGCGCTGAAGAATCAGCGGAAAAAGACCGCGAAATCGCCGAACTGCGAGCACAAATCGCCGAGGCACAGCGCACCAAACAGGTCAAAGACACCCACGATTACAAAGAGAGCGAAACCCGCACCGAATACATCGATATTCTGTTGCGAGAGGCGGGATGGAACCCCGATGCGCCAGAGGTGCGTGAATACTCGGTAGAAGGTCTCCCCGCTTCAACTAACCCCAGCGGTAAAGGCAAGGTTGACTACGTTCTGTGGAGCTCAGACCGCAAGCCGCTCGCTATCATCGAAGCCAAACGCACCAGCAAAAGCTCCAACACAGGGATCCACCAGGCACAGCTCTACGCCACCGCGCTAGAACAAAAAACCGGACTGCGACCCATCATCTTCGTATCCAACGGATACGAGCACCAGATCATTGACGATCACCCAGGTTCCAACTACCCAGCCCGCAAAGTCGCCGGTTTCTTGACCGAAGACGAGCTACGCCTCGCCATCGCCCGCCGCACCGACCGCAAGCCGCTTGCCGCACGTCCTATCAACACTGAAATCGCCGGTCGCCCCTACCAAATTCACGCTATTACCTCAGTCGCCGAAACTTTCACCTCTAAAAAGCGCTCCGCTCTGCTGGTGATGGCAACGGGCACCGGCAAAACCCGCATTGCTGCAGCACTCATCGAGCTCCTCCAAGAAGCCAGCTGGGCTAAACGTGTGCTCTTTCTCGCAGACCGCACCGCGCTCGTCAAACAGGCAACCAAGGTACTCGTAGAGCATCTCCCCCAGGTGCCTGTGACTAACCTTCTCACCGAGAAAAACTCGACCGCGCGCGTGTTTACCTGCACCTACCCCACCATGCTCAACCTCATTAATACCCGTGACGAAAAAGGCTTACAGAGATTCGGTCCTGGCTACTTTGACCTCATCATCATCGACGAAGCCCACCGCTCCGTTTATGCCAAATACGGCGAAATTTTCAACCACTTTGATGCCCTCAAAGTTGGGCTCACGGCAACTCCTAAAGACGACATTGCCCACAACACCTACCGCCTCTTCGAAATAGAGGACGGTGTGCCCACCGACGTCTATACGTTGGAGCAGGCAGTCAATAACGAACCGCCCTACCTCGTGCCACCCAAAGCAAAGGTACGAGACACCCTTTTCTTGCGCGAAGGCGTACACTACGAGGACCTCTCGGAAGATGATAAAGACGCCTGGGACGAGCAAGACTGGGGTGAAGGTGAAATCCCCGAGAGCGTAGAGGCACCCGATATCAACAAGTACCTCTTCAACCTCGATACCATCGACAAAGTCCTCAAAAACCTCATGGACGAAGGGCACAAAGTCGCCGGTGGAGACAGACTGGGCAAAACCATTATCTTTGCCAAATCACAGGCACACGCCAACATCATTCTCGACCGCTTCAACGCACTTTTCCCCAATCTTGGCGCGGGCTTCGCCGCCGTTATTACTCACAGCACCTCGCACGCGCAAGACCTCATTGAAGACTTCTCAGACCCCGCTAAAACCCCGCATGTGGCAATCTCCGTAGACATGCTCGACACCGGCATCGATGTACCTGAGGTCGTCAACCTCGTCTTCTTCAAACCCGTGCGTTCGAAATCGAAGTACTGGCAGATGATCGGCCGCGGAACCCGCCTCTGCGCAGACCTTTTTGGCCCCGGCAAAGATAAAGAGAATTTCTACGTTTTCGACTGGTGTGGCAATATCGAATTCTTCAACCACGACCTCCCCGAAGCTGGTAGCAGTAAGCAATTTTCGCTGACCGAGCGAATATTCGATTTAGAATTACAACTCGTTAAATACTTGGACGATGCCGCTGACTCGCGCATTCGGTCAGTTGGCGACGGCAACGGAATTTCAGAAGACTCGCGCGACTTCCGCCTTGATATTGCTGACCGCCTCCACAGATTCGCCCTCAGCCTTGACCCCCGCAACGTGCAAGTACGCCAACGGTTGCGTGCGGTGGAAAAATTCAGCGACGCCGCAGCCTGGGAAAAGCTCGACGACGAAACCTTTGCACAAGCCAGCGAACTCGCCGGACTTTACACCGACATCTTCGGCTCCGACGTCGACGCTAAACGCTTCGACGTGCTCATGCATCGCGCCCAACTTGCCGTTCTACAAGGCGAAACCGCGCTCCTAGAAAAAGCTGCGCAGAATGTGCGCCAGCTTGCCTCAGATCTTCACGGCAAAATTGATTCCATCCCAAAAATCAGTGCGCAGGCAGAGATAATTTCTGCGGTGCTAGACGTTATCTGGTGGGAAAACGTGACTGTTTCCATGCTAGAAAGTGTGCGCAAACGGCTTCGTTCGCTGGTGCGCCACGTGGATAAGAAAGACCACCGTAAGCCTGTGGTACTCGATATCGAGGACACCCTGAGCGAAGCACGCGAGGTCGAAATTATTCCGCACGTCACCGGTACCGACATAGACCTTTTTGAGAAAAAGGCTCGCACCTACCTGCAAAAACACCTCGATGACCCAGCTCTGCAAAAGGTTCATCGCAATGAGAAACTTACCGAAGTGGATTACAGCCGCCTAGAGAACATTCTTTTAGATGCCGGCATCGCCCAGAAAGAAGTCATTACCGACGCCTCTCAAGCCAAGGGCGGCTTGGGTCTTTTGATTCGTTCGCTTGTAGGGCTAGATGCCGAAACTGCGCGTTCGCTCTTCGCCGACTTCCTCCACCACAACACAGCAACCACAGCACAGATGAATTACATCAACACGCTCATTGATGAACTCACACGCACTGGTTACGTTCCGCGCAAGCGCCTGGTCGAACCACCTTACAAGACGAATTACGGCACACCCGCTACCGTCTTCGGCGACGAACGGGCGAAATCGCTCGGCGTCGTCCTGGATGAAGTCGAAGCAGCGGCAAAAATTTAGACGCTCCCTCACCGAGTGACCGGCGTAGCTCGTTTTGACCAGGTATACGTGGTCAAAACGAGCGGAGCCGGTCACTCGATTCTTATCGCTCAAAAACCACTTTCAGGCCGTCGCGCTCCCCAAACTTTTCCAAATGCCGGCCCAAAACGCCCTCCACGCGGCTCAACCGCTCGTCGTCGTCAGCATGGGCGAGAAGAACGAGCTGCTCGCCGCGCTCAGAGGCAAACACCAGGACGTCACCGTAACCGTTGAAATTTCCGTCGCGGTTAAAGGTAATCCTGTGACCGTTCTCAATCTCCTCAACGGGCACCTTGTGCCCCATATGAGAAACCAACTGCTTGGCATAACGGGCAGGACGCTCGGTAGCAACCTCTGCGCGGGAGGTCAGCACCAAAGATTCGGGAGTGGGTAAATCGCTCATAGGGGCTCCTTTAATCGAAAGTAAGGTCACCCTTAGCTTATAAGTCTGTACACCAAACTGCACGGGTGAATACACATCACGTTCGCCACGGCACCGAACGCTGGCGAAGCCGCGTATATTTAGAGGAGTAATTTACGCCAACGTTGCCCTGCACGCTTGGCCTTTTCTTTTTGCGTTTCACACACGCACAGCATCGAGAGTAACTACGGATTCAACGAATGACTTCTGAGAACACCGCGGCTCAAAAACCCGCACACAATCCCGCCCCCGGCAAGCCCAAAAACGGGCTGGATCGCTATTTCAAAATCACCGAACGCGGTTCGACCATTGGGTCTGAAGTTCGCGGCGGTTTCGCAACGTTCTTTGCCATGAGCTACATCGTGGTTTTGAACCCCCTTATCATTGGCCTCGGCCCCGATGCCTCCGGCAACCCGCTGGGGCCCGAGCGCGTTGCTGCGGTAACCGCGCTGGTAGCAGGTCTACTCACCATCGTGATGGGCGTCTGGGCTAAGCAGCCCTTCGCTATGGCTGCCGGTTTGGGCGTGAACGCATTGTTGGCATCGACCATCGCCACCACCCCGGATCTCACCTGGCCCGAAATCATGGGTCTGGTGGTGTGGGCAGGTATCATCATGCTCCTGCTGGTGCTGACCGGATTCCGCACGGCTGTATTCAACGCCGTCCCGCAGAGTCTCAAGACCGCGATTGTGGTGGGTATCGGCATGTTCATCTCACTGATTGGCCTGGTCAACGCGGGAATCGTACGTCGTATGCCCGACGCCGCAGGCACCACCGTACCCGTCAGCTTTGGCGCTAACGGATCTCTGATGGGCTGGCCAATCGTGGTGTTCCTCTTCGGGCTCTTCCTCACTATCGCGCTGTTTATCCGCAACGTACGCGGCGCCATCCTGATTTCCGTCATCGCATCAACGATTCTTTCCATCATTTTGGAAACCGTTGCTCCTTCGGGTTCTTCGATGGATTCACCCACCGGCTGGTCGCTGATGGTTCCCGGAATGCCCGAAAACTGGATTGGCGCACCGGACTTCTCCCTACTCTTCACCGCTGATATGTTCGGCGCGTTCACAACGCTCGGCGGCATGGCGGCATCCTTGCTTGTTTTCGCTATCTTGCTCGCTGTTTTCTTCGACGCTATGGGCACCTCGGTGGGTCTGGCAGCGGAGAACGGCACGCTGAACGAAAACGGTCAGATTGAAGACATCAACAAGGTTCTACTCGTAGATTCGCTCGGTTCTATCGTGGGCGGCGGCGCGTCCAGCTCCTCCCACCAGATTTTCGTGGAGTCGGCAACCGGTATCGGCGAAGGTGCTCGCACCGGTTTCGCCAACCTTGTCACCGGTGCGCTCTTCTTGATCGCCATTTTCATCTCCCCGCTGGTGAACGTTGTGCCCTTCGAGGCAGTAGCACCCGCGCTGGTTGTTGTCGGCTTCCTGATGGTTCGCCAGGCAATCAACATTGACTGGACTGACTGGGGCCTGGGTATCCCCGCGTTCCTCACTATCATCATGATGCCTTTCACCTACTCCATTGCAGACGGCATCGGCGCAGGCTTCATCTCCTACGTCTTCATCCGCTTAGTACAGGGTCGCGCACGCGATATCCACCCGCTCATGTATGCGGTTTCGGCGGCGTTCGTGCTCTACTTCGGCATGGGATTCGTTAAGAGCTTCATCTAAGGCTTGTCGCAGTCTCTTTTAGTACACGAAAAGCGTTGAATGCTCATCTTTTACGATGACCATTCAACGCTTTTTGTGTACCTCAAGCCAAGACTATAGCTTCTTCTTCATCGTAAAGTTGGTCAGCACCTCACCGCGAAGGGGCACTTGGTTTTCTTGCTTAACTTTGAATCCGTGCCGTTCAAAGAAAGCTCGCGCCGTTTTACTAGCCTGGACGACGAGCGCGGTAGCTCCGCGCGTCCTCGCTTCCTCTTGCACTTGAGCCAGTAGGGCGCTGGCAATCCCCTGCCCCTGATAAGGCGGGCGCACAAAGAGCATATCGATGAGAATCTCTCCCAACAGGGTCTGTCCCGAGCCTTCAATGAGATCAGCAAAACCCGCGCTAATGCCATCCACGGTAGTCACGAAGGTATCTGCTTTAGAACGCTGAGCCGCCCACTGCTGCAGGTTATAGTCAACCGGCGCCCAGGCATCGAGCTGCGCCGGCGAATAATCGTTAGTAGCGAGTTCGTGAATAGACTGGTAGAAAATAGCGCGCGTGACCGCGGCATCGGCGGCGGTGAACGGGCGAATGACGAGCTTCATGTTTCCCTCTCGAAAGGTTTCTCCCTTGATTCTCTCTCACGATGACCGCTGCCCCTGCGGAACCGGCGAAATTTTCGGCGCATGTTGCGGTAGATTCCACCAGGCTTTTGCCGAGGGCGCTGGCATCGCTGCTCCAACCCCTGAAGCGTTGATGCGCTCACGCTTTACTGCTTTTGCAACGGGAAACGAGCCTTATCTGCTCGCCACTTGGCACCCCAGCACCCGCCCGGCGTCACTGGAGTTAGACCCTACTTTGTGCTGGTACCGCCTAGACATTCTGGCTACCTCAGGCGGCGTCTTCGACTCCACAGGCACGGTCGAGTTCGCCGCCCACTACCGCTCGCAGCCGGGTACGCCCGAGGACGAGCGCGTACGCGGAGTCCAGCGGGAGAACTCGCGTTTTGAACGGGTCAGCGGGGAATGGATGTACGTGGATGGAGAGGTTTTGTAAAGAAACAGACCAGACAGAAATTAATCTGCACAGGTGAACATTTCCGCAAGGGTCGTACTCTTTCGAAAGAGTACCTCATATGAAGTACTAGAAAAGTTCACGAGGTATCGTCTCAAAACGGTACCTCGTGAACTTTTCTGGTATCTCGCGCGGGAAAGGCAAACCCACGCAACGAACCTCTTTCTTAACTCTTCGCAGACCGGACCGGCAACTCCTCATACGTAAATGAGGTGAGGGGGCAGGCTTCTTTCACGGTTTCGACCAGACTTTCAGCGGCGTCTTCCAAAGAAGACATGGCGTCCTCTCCTGCCGATTCCAGCACCACGCGCATAGGCGTCTGAGTGAGGGACTCGGCGCTCAAAAGGCAAAGGCTCGCTCCGCCGTCAAAATAAATGTAGGCATAACCGCGTGCGGCGGCGTCCTCGGGAGAAGAGCTCTGCAAACTCTCAAAATAAGAACGCAAAGCAGTAGAAAGCGCACTCTCCTGCTCCTGGGGCACAGTAATCTCAACGCCCACACGGCCCACGGCGTCCTGCCGGAAAATTTCGTGGGCGTATTCCTCACTACCGGCATATAAATTACTCATTGCTCACCCTTTCGTAAGTCTTCGTCAAGAGCTTTCAAATCCACGAGATCCACACCGTCCCTGCGCGGACGCGCGCCGCGAGCAAAGTTTCGCACCCACACGTCGTCCTTGTATTGGGCGGGCACGCCGCCACCGAGAAGGCGTTTGGTAATCTGCGCCGTGATGTTCTCCCCCGTCACGGGTAGTGGAGCATGAGAGCCAGCGATGATGACGTTACCGCGACGTCGCCCCTTGAACATCGCCGAATCGGCCACAGCGCAGGTATGCTCAAAAACTTCAGCAATCGCAGCAGCTTCAGCGCGAGCACCCGCCAGATCCCGGTTGTCGCCGCAGTTGATGATGTAGAGTCCCTCCGGCGAGAGCGCTTCAGAAACTATCTGCGTAAATTCCAGAGTGGTCAGCGGAGTGGGGGTCACGTAGTCGGCAAAAACGTCGCGAATAATAATGTCCCGGGAGGACGGTGCGAACGTCTCAGTCACTTCACGAGCTTCCCCCACACGAATCTTGACCCGCGGCGCTTTAGGCAGCTCGAACCATTCGCGCACCAGATCGGCAAGTTTGCCGTCGAGCTCAACCACGGTATTGCGGGAGTTCGGGTAAACATCGGCGAGATAACGCGCCATCGAGCAGGCACCTCCGCCCAGGTGGGTGATGCGGAGTTTATCGGGGTCAAGCGTAGTTTCAACGTGCGCCTCGACTACAGCAACCAACCAGCGCATGTACTCAAAATCGAGTTCGCGCGGACGCCCCACCACTACGTGCGACGATTCCATGCCATTGATTTCGAGTACCCAGCCGTCGGGGGTGTAGTCGTCAGCAATCAGCTCGGCAACTCCGGTTGAAATCTCGTATTTGCCCTCTTGAAGAGCGCTATTTTCTGGTTGCACCTTGGGTGTTTTTCTGCGTTTAGCCACGGTTTCTAGGGTACTTCAGGTTAGCGTGGAACTAGATACTTGCAGATGAGAGGGAGAATTATGGGTTTTGTGTGCAACGGGCGGTACGTGCTGGAACCGGCAGCTGCCGACGACGCCGAAAAGTACGTGAATCTTCTGCACGATTGTATGGAGGAAACCTACTCAGCTATGGCAGATCCAGGGTTTATGGTGCGCCGCCGCGCTGCTAGAGACGAATCCATTGAGGAATTCATGGAAGAGGTCAATGGCCCCGGCGTGCGCTGTTTTCTCGCCTACGAAGTACCCAGTTGGACAAGCCAGGGCGGTCTTTCCTGTGCTGTAGGCGCTGATATTGAGTGGGACGCGCCCGTCGGGCTGGCGCTGTCTTCTTTAGGACCCCAGGAGTGGGAATCTGAGATGCCCGTTGTGCCGGTGGTAGCGGGAACTCGCGATTTGAGCCAGCTCTACACCCGCGCGTCTACCCACGGAACGGGGCTAGGTGAGGCGCTCTTGCGGGCGGTGCTTGCAGACGACGAGCCGGCTTACCTCTGGTACATCGGCGGTAACGAGCGTGCCAAGAGATTCTATGAAAAGTTCGGCTTCCAGGACGAAGGTATCTTTGGTGAATGCGGCGGCACCTGGGGCGTGCCCGACGGCGAACCCGGTCAGCCGTTGCAGACCGCGCGGATGTTCCGCGGCGACGTCGTCCTTCAGTAACCCCGCCACCTCCGCCGAGTTTGTATTAAACTTTCCTAACACACGCTCTCTATTCGCTTCCTGAAAGCGGCACACTCAAATCAAAAGCAAACACCACTGCTCTAGCCAGTTGCTTCTCCTGCGCTGGGGTAAGGTAACCGACGGTTCGCCCCAACGCTGCGGCGGGAATCGTCAATGTATTATCAATCGATACCGCACACTCGTGGTCGAGCCCATTGCGGGCGTCCAAAATGACTTCGCTCGAAAGCCCCTTAATAGTTGAGGTAATAGGGGCAATGGTTACTTTAGACATCACAAAGCGAGTGGGCTCACGAGTCAAGACGAGCGCGGGGCGAGTTTTGTCCACATGAACCAGGCATATTTCGCGCATTAGTCGCCCCATGGCTTTTGCCGGGCGCTCCACGCAACCAGGTCATCAAGGTCGTCTTCGGTACCGGCTTCTCCGAGCAGACGTACGTCGTGGATAGCTGCTTGACGGCGCCGTTCTGCTTCGAGGGCTTCAGTAACTATTGCTGCTCGGCTAGGAGCATCACCGTGGGAAACTGTTTTATCGAGAAATTCAACCAGGTCATCGGGTAACCGTACGGCAATTTGAGTAGTCATACCGAAAGAATACCATTTTGGGATTCACTCAAATAGAGCCCCACAGAGTTTGTATCAAACTTTCCCCGCTGTACTACGAAAATCCTGGTACACAGCTAAAAGTTTGATACAAACTCCGAAGGTACAGAGAATCCAGAACCCTAGTCGCGCTCTTCCAGCGCCTTGTTCAAGCGTTCAACCTTGCCTGTAATCTCACCGGAATCATGGCCGGGACGGATGTCTGCCTTCAAAACCAGAGCGACGCGCGGGCCGTGCTTCGCGACCGCAAAAGTGGCGCGCTTGATGACATCCATGCACTCGTCCCATTCACCCTCGATAGTGGTGAACATAGAGTTAGTTTCGTTCGGCAAACCCGAATCTTGAACAATCTTCACGGCATCTGCAACCGCGTTGTGTACTGAACCGTCTTCGGGGCCGCCGCCTGTGGGCGCAATAGAAAATGCAAATAACATGTTTTTAGCCTATCGGCTCAAATCGCCTTGTGAACAGGGTAAGGGTCAAAATTACCTTCTGATTCACACTCGATATTCACTGTGAGTTATCAGACATACCACCCTATACGGTACAAAACCTGCCTCTAAAACACATAAAATCGCACATGTAGCCACGGCCAAATGCCGCGCCACCCACGCACAGCTGGGTGCCAGCCCAAAGATAAGTAGAAACGCATATGACTACCGGTATCTACCTTTCCGCAATGACCCAAAATTCAGGCAAATCCCTAGTTGCCCTGGGTCTGGCAGACTCCCTGATTAAGCGAACTGACCGCGTGGGTTACTTCCGCACCATTTTCAAGGGTGATTCAGAAGCTAACGATCCCATGCTGCAGCTTATTCGCCGTAATTTCGGCTTGAGCGCTCTTCAGGCGCGCGGCGGTGTTTCGCTAGAACGCTGCCGCGAGTTGCTGGCCGAAGGCAAGCATGACGAAATGTCCTCCACGATGGTTTCTGTCTACTCTGAGATGACTGATAACTGCGATGTCATCATCGTAGATGGAACCGACTTGTTGGCGCATAACGCCGCAACCGTAGAGTTTGACCTCAACGCACAGTTTGCCCGTGACCTAGGCATTCCCGTAGTAGCTATCATTGGCGCCCAGGACTCCACCGTGAACGATGCCGTCAATGCAGTAGATGTTGCCCGCACCGAACTCACCGGCGCCAAGGTAGATACCATGGCGCTTATCGTGAACCGCTGCGCACCTGAGCAGCGCGAGGAGTTGCTGAACTCAGTCAAGCGTGGGCCTTCGCAGCGCCCTGTATACGTTATCCCTGAGATTCCTGAGCTGGCTGTCCCTTCGGTCAGCGAAGTAGTAGATGCCCTTGATCTCAACGCAGAAGGCGTAAATAGCGACAAGCTCAACCGCGACATTCACGACATGAAGATTGCTGCTATGACTGTCAGCAACTTCCTCGACCAGTTTGCTGACGGCGACTTCGTCATCGTTCCCGGCGACCGCGCCGACGTCGTTGTAGCATCGCTGGCCTCTGCACTTTCACCGAGCTTCCCTGCCCCTTCCGGCATGTTGCTGACCGGCGGTTTTGAGAGCATTTCGGGTTCGGTCATTGGCTCGCTGATTGAGCGCTCGCCCTTCCCCGTTTTCGATACTCCCCTCGATACTTTCAAAGCAGGACGCGCAGTTTCCCGCGTTACTAGCGCGCTCTCTAATGGCAACCCCCGCAAGGTGGCGGCTGCCCTGGGCGAATGGTCCCGCTCTGTTGATGCCGGCGAGTTGCTTGAACGTATGGAACTCGAACGCCCTGCGTCGATGACTCCCCTGCGTTTCTTGCACAACCTCATCGAAAAGGCACGCTCGGACCGTCGCACCATCGTGCTCCCTGAGGGTTACGACGTCCGTATCCTACGCGCAGCAGAAATTATCGCCCGCCGCGACTTCTGCAACTTGGTACTGTTGGGCAACCCTGAAAAGATTGCCGAAATCTGCCAGAACGAAGGCATCACACTACCCACCGGTGAAGATGGCAAGTCATCGATTCGTATTATCGACCTCGATAACAATGAGTACGTCGAAGACTTCGCTTCCACTTACGCTGAGTTGCGTGCACACAAGGGTGTCACCATCGAAGCCGCTCGTGCCCGTATGCATGACGATCCCTCGTACTTTGGCACCATGCTCGTGTACAAGGGCATCGTGGACGGTATGGTTTCCGGCGCTGTCAACACCACCGCCAACACTATCCGCCCCTCACTGGAATTCGTCAAGACCCGCCCCGGTGTCAAGATTGTTTCCTCTGTGTTCCTTATGCTCATGGAAGACCGCGTTCTAGTCTTCGGTGACTGCGCTGTGAACCCCAACCCCAACGCCGAGCAGCTCGCAGACATTGCCCGTGCATCGGCAGAAACCGCACGTCAGTTCGGTGTTGAACCCAAGGTCGCCATGCTCTCCTACTCCACCGGTTCCTCAGGTGCTGGCGAGGATGTCGAGGTTGTTCGCGAGGCAACCGAAATTGTCAAGAATTCAGAGCACGACTTCGCCGTTGAAGGTCCTATCCAGTTCGACGCCGCATCCAACATGTCCATCGCATCTTCCAAGATGCCCGATTCTGAGGTGGCAGGCCAGGCGTCAGTCTTCATCTTCCCCGACCTCAACACCGGCAACAACACTTACAAGGCTGTGCAGCAGACTTCCGGCGCTGTGGCTGTTGGTCCGGTCCTGCAGGGACTGCGTAAGCCTGTGAACGACCTTTCCCGTGGCTGCACCGTTGATGACATCATCAACACCGTAGCCATCACGGCAATTCAGGCGCAGACCCTCTAACTCTGACCGCGGCGAAAGAATACCGCCGCGTATGGCTTCTCAACAGACACACTCCAAACAAAGGAAAGTATCATGCTAGTTCTTGTTATCAACTGCGGATCTTCATCCGTAAAGTACCAGGTTCGAGATACCGATCAGCAGGGCGAAGGCAACCAGGTAATTGCCAAGGGCCTCATTGAAAACGTAGGAACCAAAATTCCTGACCACACTGCAGCGCTTGCCATCATGGCAGAGGAACTCAAGACGCCTTTGCGCGGTAAGACTATCGACGCTATTGGCCACCGTGTAGTCCAGGGCGGCGACGTCTTTACTGAGCCTGTATTGATTGACGATCAGGTACTTCAGCAGATCGACGACCTTTCGCCTTTGGCTCCTTTGCACAACCCTGCGCACGTCTTGGGCATTAAGGCTGCTACCGAAACCTATCCCGGTGTGCCTCAGGTTGCTGTTTTCGATAACGCATTCCACTCCACCATGCCCGAGTACGTGTACCGCTATGCTGTGCCCGAGGAATTGGTAGAGAAGTACGGCGTTCGGCGCTACGGTGCGCACGGCACCAGCCACGATTATGTGACCGGTGTTGCCGCTGAATACCTCGGTGTGGAGCGCGATCAGTTCAACGCTGTAGTTGCTCACCTGGGTAACGGTGCGTCCATTACCGCTGTTGAGGGTGGCAAGTGCCTGGATACTTCTATGGGCTACACTCCCCTCGCCGGTCTGATTATGGGTACTCGTTCAGGCGATATTGATCCTTCAGTTTTGACCAACCTGATGATGCGCGACCCCGAGCTCACCCCTGAGCGCATGGACCAGATGCTCAACAAAGAATCCGGCCTACTAGCTATTGCGGGCAACAACGACATGCGTGCAGTAGTTGAAGCTATGGAGGGCGGCGACGAGCGCGCCAAGCTAGCTTTGGACATGGCGTCCTACCGCTTGGCTAAGTACATTGGTGGTTACCATGTTGCTGTGGGCGGCATGCAGGCGCTGATTTTCACCGCAGGTATTGGTGAAAACTCCTCGCCGTTCCGCGAGCTGACCGTGAGCCGTTTGGGTGCTTTGGGCATCAAGCTCGATATGGCAGCAAACCAGGTGCGCAGCGATGAGCCCCACCTAATTTCTACCGAAGATTCAGCGATTCCTGTACTGGTTGTTCCTACCAACGAAGAAAAGGCTATTGCTGAGGCAACCGAAGTTATCGTAGCTGGCTAAGGTTCACGAAGTACAAAAATAAAGCCCGTTGGGGGCTAAGCTGGTGTAGAAGAATCACAACTGTCATTATCAAGGATGGTTCATGAGCGACACCCCCAACGGCAATTTTCCACCCGGCCCACC
>NZ_LXTU01000009.1:0-17335 GCF_001683935.1 Rothia sp. ND6WE1A
CACCACAGCCCCCTCCGCCACCGGAAGGGCAGGGGCACCTGGGGGCGCAGACCTTTGGTTCTGTGGGTTTGCAGCGCCCTTTACCGGATGATCTTTCCCAAGGCTGGCTGCCGGAGGACATGCGCCAGCACCCGGTCTCGCCCTTTCCTGAACCCAGGCTTTTCCGCTTTCAGAGCCTCTTGCCGTTCAAGTTCATCAATGCGCTACGGCATCCGGGTGAAATTCCGTGGCTTCTCGCTGCCTATATGCTTACGCTTTTTGTGTATCTTGCAGGCGCTATTTATCTCATTACCTCCTTCATCGCAATGTTCACAGTGGACGATTATGTTTTCTCCTCCGGTGAGCTTGTTCAGCAGTTGTTAGTGATTGGTCTTTATCTGCCCCTAGCTATTTTTTGGGTTCGAGCCCTGATGTACGCGCAGATGCGCATTACCGGCGTCCGAATTTCACCTACCCAATTCCCTGAGGCGTACCAGATGCTGGTAGATGCCGCCCGTGCAGCAGGTTTACGCCGTGTGCCCGATGCCTACGTCGTGGTAGGTAACGGCCAGATTAACGCGTTCGCTTCTGGCCACGGTCACCGCCGGTTCATTGTGGTTTTCTCTGACCTGTTCGAAATCGGCGGCAAGGCGCGTAACCCTGAGGCCCTTAAGTTCATTATTGGTCACGAGGTAGGGCATATCGCCGCAGGTCATGTGGGTTATTTCCGGTTGATTTTTACATCTTTTTTCCAGCAGATTCCTTACCTGGGTGCTACGCTTTCACGCGCACAGGAGTACACCGCAGACAATTTTGGTTTCCGCTTGGCTCCTGGCGGAGCTATGCAGACCATGGGCGTGCTTTCTGCAGGCAAGTACCTGGTCAATGAAGTTAATACCGACGAGCTGGCTAACCGCGCCGTCTTTGAGGATGGTTTCTTTACGTGGCTTGCGAATTTGAATATGTCTCATCCAGCGACGACGTGGCGTGCCCATGCACTGCGCGATCGTTCGGAACCCGGCCGTCTGGTGTGGCGTCCTAAGTTCAATCCGCCGTACCCGCTGTCCATGATTCCTGCGGCTGAACCCGCTGCGGCATGGGCTGATCCGCTACAGGCAAGTGATTTCATGGCGACCTACCCTGAGCGCCCGGACAATAATAACCACTTCGGCATCGTGGTCACCGACCAGAAACCTCCCGCACGCGAGAGGGACCGCCGTGTGGGCGATACGCTCTTCAACGGCTGGATTCCTCCGCAGATGCGTGGATTCTGGAACACCGGCGGTTCGCCACTGCCTCCACCCCATGAAGATGGCGCGGGGCAAGACCCCCAGCACTCGATTTAGTGCCTTCCCGTTTGCTTCGTTCCATCAGCTACTTCCCGGACGCCAACACGGCTCCCCAGTGGATTACCCTGCTGGTATGGTGCGCGGTTGGTTTGGCTCTAGCCTTTGCCGGTTACGCAATCGCGAAGAAGAACAAGCACAAGGCTGAACCGATGGTGGTTGAGGTTTAGGGCTGAGTCAGCCCCCGACCCCTAACTGCTAGTCAAAGTGGCGTTCTGCGGTGCATTTTTGCACCGCAGAACGCCACTTTTACTGTATCTAGGGGGTAGAGGCTAGACGACAGACGGCGAGGCTGCAGACGCCGCCTGTCACCCCCGCGCGTCCGACGTCTAGTCCTGGTAGTTAATGGAAATACGTCCGTCGATGCCGCCCTGATGCATACGCTCGAAAACATTGTTGATATCTTCAAGCTTTGTCTCTTCGACGTTAGGCTTGACCTTGCCCTGAACGTAGAAGTCGATGGCTTCAACCATGTCCTGCCGTGTGCCCACTAGCGAACCGCGAATAGTCAGGGAGTTGAAAACGATGCCGAAAATATCTGCAGGAAAATCGTTCGGGGGCAGACCAACAAAGACAATCGTGCCGCCACGCCGAGACATTCCAATCGCCTGTTCAAACGCCGCCGGATGAACCGCCGTCACCACCAAACCGTGAACGCCGCCGTCGGTCTGCTCCTTGATAGCAGCGGCGGGATCGGTCTCAGTTTTTGCGTTAATCAGCACCTCCGCACCGTAGCGTTTGGCGAGTTCTAGCTTGTCATCCGCTACGTCAACGGCAACAACCCGCATTCCCATAGCTACCGCATATTGAACCGCGATGTGCCCCAGCCCGCCGATTCCAGAAATCGCCACCCACTGGCCGGGCTTCACTTCACTCTGTTTAAGAGCTTTGTAAACAGTCACGCCTGCGCACAGAATGGGAGCGGCTTCAACCGGATCAACGCCCTTGGGCAAACGGGGCGCGTACCGGGTATCCACCAGCATGTACTGTCCGAACGAGCCATTTTCGATGTACCCGCCGTAGACCGAATCCATGCACAAAGTTTCGCGACCGGTTCGGCAGAACTCACAGTTACCGCAGGCGCTCCACAACCAGGCGTTGCCAACGATGTCCCCCAGCTCGACCCCGGCTAAATCACCTGTTCCTAGCGCAACAACTTCACCGATTCCCTCATGCCCGGGGACGAAAGGCGGTTCAGGCTTGACGGGCCAGTCACCTTCAGCAGCGTGCAAGTCGGTGTGGCATACTCCCGAAGCAAGAAGTTTCACAAGCACCTGATGCTCGCCAGGTTTGGGCAAATCGAGTTCGCGCACGTTGAGTGGTTTGGTGAAGTCCTCCACGACTGCGGCGGTAAATTTCTCAGGAAGTACGGTACTCAACAGAGATCCCCTCTTTCGGTGTAAACCGGTGGGTTGCGGCGTCTCTTATGGCGCCGATTCAGTGACTTTCACCGGCTTTCTACCTTCAAGTTAGCACCGAAGAATCGCGGAAAAACGAATAATTCAATTATGAAGTTTTAGTCTGTTTTACCTATTTTAGGAAGCCTCTGACGGGCGCAGAACGCCGGGAGTGGCGGGCGGTCTTAGATACAGTCAAAGTGGCATTCTGCGGTGCAAAAATGCACCCCAGAACGCCACTTTGGCTAGCAGTTAAAATTCAGTGCTCCAGTTACTCCCGGAATCAGCTGCTGGGACCGCAATTACCCCATCGGCGCCGGAGGTTCTGGCGCACCAGCAGGAGGAGCTAACTTAGCAAAACGCTTATGCGAGGTATCTGGAGTAGCAGATTCTGCGGTAGCAATCATGCCGACGTTCGCAGGCGCAGGATCCCATCGAGTATCCACCAACTTCTTCTGCACAACAATCGCAGCACCAAGAATAACCACCCCAATTACGGCAAGCAACAAAATTGCCACCAACCCACCAGGTTTAGCACCGTAGCCGATAAGCATACCGAACCAACCGAAGTCAGCATCGCCGAATGTGGTATTAGCTGAGCCGAATGAACCAAGAACTTTCATCAAAAGAGCTGGGAAGAAAGTAATCAGCAAACCATTGACGAACGCGCCCAAAACCGCGCCGCGGCGTCCACCTGTGGCGTTGCCGTAGACACCAGCGGCACCGCCGGTAAAGAAGTGCGGCACGAGTCCGGGCAGAATCAAAGCCAGTCCAAAGAGAGGGCCAAAAATCGTACCCAGCAGTAATAGCCCAATCAGACCACCAACAAAGCTGGAAATAAAACCAATTAGCACTGCATTCTGGGCGTAAGGGAAAACGATAGGAGCGTCCAGCGCAGGAACTGCGCCGGGGACCACTTTCGCCGCAATGCCCTGGAACGCAGGTACCAGCTCTCCCAAAATGGTGCGCACGCCAAAAAGAATGACAGCCACAGCAATGCCGAACTGCAACCCTTGGGTTACTGACTTCATGAGATAGTTACCCACATCCACAGCTGCACCAGAACCATCGGCAGCAGCGAACGCAGTAAATGCAGTTTCAGAACCCGCCCGTACGAGATAAAGAATCGCCACGATGAGGTACATCAACACCATTGAAAGAGCAGTCGCGACCATAGAATCACGTAAGAAACGCAGCCCCTCAGGAACTTTAATTTCTTCGGTTGAACGGCTCTTTCCCTTGGGGTCAACCGCGCGTCCCACAGCACCTGCGGCAATATACCCGGCTGTGCCAAAGTGACCAATGGCAATGGAGTCATCGCCGGTGACTTTACGAGTCCACGGGTGAGCGAGCGCAGGAAGAGAAACCATCAAGATACCTAAGAGAACTGCACCAAGTACAACGGTAATACCACTGGCAATCCCTGCCGACATCAGCACGATAGTTATCATGGTCGCCATGAAAAGAATGTGATGACCGGTTAAGAATACATACCGCAACGGTGTGAAACGTGCCAATACGAGCGCAACCACAAATCCCAGAATCATGAGCCAAGAAACCTGCGCGCCAAACTGTTCTTGAGCGATTCCTGCAATTGCTTCATTAGTGGGCACGACGCCCTGGGCGCCCAACGCACCTTGAATCATGACGCCGAGGGGTGCCAGCGATGCCACCACCAAAGTTGCGCCCGCGCCAATCAGCATAAAACCGAGGGTAGCTTTGACGGCGCCACCAACCACCTGACCCGCATTTTTCCGAAGGGCTAGCAAGCCAACCGCCGTAATAATGCCAATCAAGAACGCAGGAACAGACAGAATCTCGTTAACAAGAAACTGCGCGATACCAACTAAAACATCCACTAGTTCACTCCAAGTATCTAAACGTCATATAGATCGCGCAGGGCTGCGTCAATCTCTTGTTGAGAGGTGAAGTCTTGAATAACTTTCACAGGTATATTCACTTCGCCGAGTGTTTTGGCAATCTCCCCTGAAGTCATGATGAAATCAGCTTCATTTGCTCGACCTCGTGCCGAAATAGTGTCGGTAGCTTCAACGGTGAGGTAAGACCCCCAGCCCCAGTAGTCGAGGACTTGTTCAAGGGTGTTCTTCAGGAACAAACTGGTTCCCAGTCCGTTGCCACAGACTGTCAGTACAAAGTTCTTATTTTTAGACGCATCGCGTGCCGTATCAGCAGGTTCTTCGGTCGCGGGAATAACGGATGCCGTACTTGCTGGATCGGAGGGGGTATGTGCGTCGTCCTCGAAGACAGCAAGAAGTTCGTGTTCGGTTTGAGCTTCGTCAAGACGACGGCGCTTGGCAGGATTACTCAGTACCTTAGCAAGTTGCGCGAGCGCTTGTTGATGGGTTGTGTCGTCTTCGGCAGCTAATGCTAGAACAAGGTTGACGGGGTCATTTTTCTTGTGCCCAAACTCTACTGATTGGGTGAGGCGAATGAGGGACATACCTGTTCGTTGAACTGAATCGTCAGCTCGGGAATGTGCGAAGGCAAACCCCTGCGTAATGACGATGTAAGGACCGTTCTTCTGAACATTTTCAATCATTTTTTGGGTGTATGATTCACCAGCGATACCGTGGGAAACCAAGAGGCTTCCGGCAGATTGAATCGCTTCTTGCCAGCTATTCGCCGGTACGTTCAGGCGAACGGTTTCAGGCGAGAGCAAAGTGCTGAGCGCGACCATTGCATGCTCCTTTGAATGCGGTGGTGAGAGCTTTCATAAAAGCTCTTGTTACTTCCTACGCTAGCACCCAGGGAGGAGAAGAAACGTACACTCATTCGGTTGAATGCTCATCTTTTTGAGCGAGCATTCAACGTTTTGAGTGTACGCAGCCAGTACCCCTAAACCCTCTCCCCCGTCCTCTCCTCAAACTCTGCAGCGGTGGCGTAGGAGGTCTGTGTGCCTAGCCGGGTCACCGAATCGCCGGCGTACACGTTCGCCACGCGAATTGCCTCAGCGATGTCGCCATTTTTCACCCAGCTGTGACTGAAGCAGCCGATGAATGCGTCGCCCGCGCCGGTAGTGTCTTTGGCGTCCACTTTGCTTGCTTCGATGAACTGCTCGCCCTCCTGGCTAATCCAGAGCACGCCGCGAGCGCCGAGCGTCACGATTACGTTCTTGATACCTACGTTCAGGAGGACGTGCGCGGCATTCGAGATATCGTCGAGGCTCTCCACGGGCATTCCCGAAAGTAAGGAAAGTTCAGTCTCATTAGGCACGATGAACTCCACGCCCTTCACTCGTTCCAGAGAAAGTTCAGGAGTTGCTGGCGCAGGGTTCAGCAGGACGGGGATGCCCAGTTCTTCACCTAGATCGACAGCCGCGTACACGGTTTCGAGCGAAATTTCGAGTTGCAGCACTATCAGCTGGCATTGGGCGATGTCCTCGCGGGCGTTCTCTAAATCATCGCGGGAGAGCAGAGCGTTGGCACCCTTGACGATGATGATTGAGTTGTTCGATTTTTCGTCCACGAAGATGGGCGCGACGCCGGAGGTTGCCTCGGTGCGCAGAATGTATTTGTCGTCGATACCGTTAGCGCGGAAGTTTTCGATGGTGTTTTCGGCAAAGATGTCATTACCTACGCGCGTTACCATCAGCACTTCGGAGCCAAGACGCGCGGCAGCAACCGCCTGGTTCGCGCCTTTGCCGCCGCATCCGAGACGAAAATCGGGTGCCTCGATGGTTTCGCCGAGCTCTGGCATGCGGTGGATGTAGGAAATCAGATCGACGTTGTTTGATCCGATGACGGCAATTTTCATGATGCTTCCTCTCAGACTTTCTCCCAATATCCTTCTTTGGGTGTTGAGGTGCAAGAAAGGGTCAACTTTTCGGCAAAAAGTTGACCCTTTCTTGCACCTCAACGCGCGAAGGAGCTAACACCCACACCGATACACTGGTGTACATGCCCTTCCGCCTTCCCCAATTGAAGCTAGACCCACTCATTGCCCTGATTTTGACAGCCGTCATCATTGCTATCTTTTTCCCTGCGCGCGGGGATTTTGCCGAGGGGTTTGCGGTCGCCACTAAAATCGCCATCGCTTTCCTGTTTTTTCTTTACGGGGCGAGGCTTTCCCCGCAGGAGGCTGTCGCCGGTTTCAAACATTGGAAGCTGCACGCCACAATCCTCAGTTTTACCTACCTGGTGTTCCCTCTCGCCGGGCTGGCTCTGTTCCCGCTGAAATACCTTCTGGGCAACGAGCTTTACCTGGGTCTGCTGTACCTCACGCTGGTGCCCTCCACCGTGCAGTCGTCGGTAGCGTTCACCTCTATTGCCCGCGGAAACGTACCCGGTGCGATTGTGTCAGCCTCAGCATCGAACCTGCTAGGAATTGTAATTACACCTTTGCTGGTCATGCTACTGATGGGTTCTGGCGGCATAAAAATTAGTGGGAACGTGTTTCTCGATATCGCCATTCAACTCTTGTTGCCCTTCGTCCTGGGGCAACTGACCCGCCGCTTCACCGCGTCATTTGCCAAGAATCACCTGGTCAAACAGATAGATCGACTCTCCATCGCGATGGTTGTGTATGCGGCGTTTTCAGAAGGAATGGTGGACGGCATTTGGACGCGCGTGAGCTGGTGGCAGATTATTTTCCTGGTTGCTTTGGCGGTCGCACTGGTTGAAGCCATGCTTTGGTTCACCGGGTTTGCAGGCAAAAAGCTGGGCTTCACTCGCGAAGACTGCATAGCTATCCAGTTCTGTGGCACAAAGAAGTCGCTGGCGACGGGTCTGCCGATGGCCGCCGTCATTTTTGGTGGCGCAGGGGTAGGTTTGTTGATTCTGCCGCTCATGGTTTTCCATCAGGTTCAGTTGATGATTTGCGCCGTTCGCGCCTCGAAATACGCGCGAGAATCAGCCTAAAAACTCCTAAATCTCCAGCGCCTGCACCGCCCGCACCAGGGCAATATGCGCCAGGGTGTGCGGGAAGTTACCCGTCTGGCGATTTTCCACGAACGAATACTCGGAGCTCATCAGACCTAAATCGTTAGCGGCACTCAGGACAGTATCGAGAAGGGCACGACCGTCAGCCTCTCTGCCTGAACGAATGTAGTGTTCCGCCAACCAGAGGGATGCGGCAAAATGCAGGTTATCTTGATCTTCGAAACCGTCAAACCCACGCACGTTGATATAACGATAAATCATGCCCGATTCATGCTGAAGCTCGCGTTCAATGCGTGCGACGGTGCCCATCATGCGGGGGTCGTCCCATGTCACCATACCTATTTGCGCCAGTTGCAACAGCGAAGCATCGACGTGCGTACCCCCGTAGGTTTGCACAAACGAGTTCAGTTCAGTGTTGAAACCGTGCGAAAGAATATCCTCTGCAAGCCGGTCGCGGCACTGAGCCCAGAGTTCGACGTCGCCGTCCAACCCGTGCTCTTGCACCGCCGAAATTCCCGCATTGAAAGCCGCCCAGAGCATCGCCTGTGAGTGGGTAAATACATGGGGGTCACCCTTGATTTCCCACATGGACTGGTCAGGTTGGCCAATTCGTTCAGACGCCGAATTTAGGAGGGCTTTTTGAAGCGACCAGGACAGTTGGTCCTCTCCCACACCGTTTTCGCGAAGATGCGCAAAAGTGACGAGCACCTGCCCTAGCGCATCACCCTGGAAGCGGTCATCTGAGCCATTACCTGCGCGAACCGGCTGCGAATTTTCATAGCCTGGCAAGGCAAGACGGCGTTCCAAGTCGTCTTTCTCACCCGCCACGCCGTAAACCGAATGTAGGTTATAGGGGCTATTTGCCACCGCCCGCATAATCCAGTTACGCAACTGAGCAGTTTCACGTTCGTGACCGTGGGCAAGCGTTACTTCCATTGCCATGGCAACATCGCGCAACCAGGAAAAGCGGAAGTCCCAGTTGCGGCGTCCACCGACAGTTTCGGGCAGCGACGTCGTTGCAGCCGCCACCAAACCGCCGGTTTCGCGGGAAATCAGGGCGCGTAGCACCAGCAGTGAGCGCAGGCGAGCTTCGCGGTATGACTCATCATTTTGCGTTTGAATCTGCTCGGGGGTGCTGGGCACAATCGGATGCATAGCGGTCTGCGCCAGCTCGTGATAGGTGGCAAGGTCAATTTCGGGAAGCTGCGTATTGGTGATGGCTTCGCCTTCGCGATTTGTCGAGGGGAGTCCGATGCTGGACGACGTCGTGCTTTCGGCACTTATCTCTTCATTCGGCACGGTGCGGATGGCTGAAATCTCGTTTTCGGTTGCCTCTGCAATGGCTGGCGGAACATAGAGGTCTGACCATTCGGTCCACTGCGCGGTGGTGTAGGTGATGGCTGTGGAGTAGTCGATGGGTGCCGGCGGGTTGTGGTTGGAAGCAAAATAATTCAGCGAAAAAACGTAGTTCTGACCTGCTGAAACAGTGAAGGTATCGGTGTGGTTGCCGTACTGACCTTCTGGGATAGTGTCTCCGCGGAAGACTAGTGCGTGAGGCCCTGCCATACCTACCAGCATGGATTGGGAGACATCAACAGCGCCGGTGGAGTCTGCGGGGCCGTCATACTGGGTCACCCACGGCGTCGTCTTTCCACTATCGAATCGCATGTTTAGCTCTTGGAGCATGGTGACTTCGCCGGTGAGTCCTTCCACACTGCGAACAATCGCGGTTCCGCCGGCAAGGGGCATGAAATCGGTGACTCGCACGCTCGCTTCGCCCACGTGCCACACGGTTTGCAAGATAAAAGTGTTTTCGCGGTAGGAGCGTTCAGTACGGACTTCTTCTACAGGGGAAGGATTGACTGATTCCAGGGGTGCCAGAAGCCAACGTCCGTTTTCGCGATCGCCCAACAGGGAGGCGAAGACTGCCCCCGAGTCAAAGCGGGGTGCGCAGAACCAGTCGATTGATCCTGCGCGAGACACGAGCGCGGCAGTGTTCATGTCTGAAAGCAGGGCATAATCCTCGATGAAAGAAGCCATGCTTTAACACTAACGTAACCCTAAAAGTAACTCGACTTAGTTTTAAAGATGAACGATGTGAAATCACCCCTTGAAATATACCCCCTAGGGGTATATGTTTAACACAGAACGACGAAAGGCAACAATGACCATCGAATCTCCCGACGCAATCGCCCCCGATTCCTGCGACTGCTGCGCCGAAGGCAATCACGGCTACTCCGCCAGCAAAGAGGCATATCTCAAACGCCTCCGCCGCATCGAAGGCCAAGTTCGTGGGATTCAGCGAATGGTTGATGAAGATAAATACTGCATCGACATCCTCACCCAGATTTCCGCTATCAATAAGGCAATGCACGCGGTATCCATCGGGCTCCTCGAAGAACACATCGCCCACTGCGTCGTCAACGCCGCCAACGAATCACGCGATACCGGCAACCCAGAAATTGTCCAAGACAAGGTCATCGAAGCCACCGCCGCCATCTCAAGACTTCTCCGCAGCTAACCTGCGCGGAGCACCCCAAAAATACAACAACCAAGGAGAAACACCATGTCAGCAACCGTTGTACACGCCACCGGACTCACCTGCGAACACTGCGCAGCATCCGTCACCGAAGAAGTTCAAGAAATCGAAAACGTCAACGAAGTCAACGTAGAAGTAGTCAAGGATGGGCAGTCCACCATCACCATCGACCACGACGGAGAGCTGGACGACGCCAAGGTTGAGGCTGCGATTGCCGAAGCCGGATACGAGCTCGTCAAGTAGGCGTTGCCCCCTAGCAGTAGCTCGCGCTGGGAATTGGGCGCCACGGGCGCTGTAACGAACTGCCGCTTAACGAGCAAGGCGCCCCAGCGCCGTAGCGAGTTTTCTAAGGCAGTTCGTCAGCGGCAGGGCACGGGCTAAGGCGTTCTGTGATACCCATGGCGCCCGATTCACACCGCCAAATCTTCACGAAAGGATCCACACATGCAAACCCAGGCCCCCGAATCTGAACGCATCCTCAATCTCGATATTAGCGGGATGACATGCGCATCCTGTGTTGGCCGCGTGGAACGTAAGTTGCGCAAGATCGAGGGTGTGGATCCTTCGGTGAACCTTCCCCTGGAGTCGGCGCGTGTGATTGTGCCGGCAAATGTCTCTGATGAGCAAATTATTGAGACCGTGAAAAATGCCGGTTATGAGGCGAAACTTCAGTCAGCCGAGGGCACCGCGGATAAGGAAGAAGCAGAGACTGGTCTTCGGTCTCTTTCTTCGTTCCGCAAGCGCATTTGGTTCACGCTTGTTTTTGCGGTTCCGGTTTTTCTGATTTCGATGTTTAGCACGTTCCAGTTTCCGCACTGGGGCTGGGTTGTAGCATTGTTGGCGTTGCCGGTGGCGACGTGGGCGTCTTGGCCATTCCACAAGTCGGCTCTAACCAACTTGAGGCACGGCAGTTTTACGATGGACACGCTCATTTCTTTAGGCGTGGCGTCGAGTTATCTTTTCTCGTTGTGGCAGCTTCTTACTGATCCGATGATGACCGCGCACGCCGGCATGGGCGGTCATGGCATGGATCATCTGCTTTATTTTGATTCGACCACCATGATTGCGTTGTTTCTGCTGATTGGTCGCTATATTGAGGCGCGTACTCAGCGGCAGTCGTCGGAGGCATTGCGTAAGCTTCTGAATCTTGGGGCGAAGAACGCCACTGTTATCCAGAATGGTCGCGAAATTAGTATCCCGGTGAAAGATTTGCGGCCCGACGACGAGTTCGTCGTTCGTCCTGGCGAAAAAATCGCTACCGACGGCGTCGTCATTTCTGGTCGTTCCGCCATCGATACTTCTCTGCTAACCGGGGAATCTGTGCCGGTAGAGGTGGCAGAGGGCGATACCGTTACCGGCGCCACGATTAATACATCGGGTGCGCTCACGGTGAAGGCAACTCGGGTGGGATCCGAAACCACGCTGGCACAGATGGGCCGCATGGTTGCTGAAGCGCAGTCGACCAAGGCGCCTATTGCCCGTCTGGCAGATAGAATCTCAGCGGTTTTCGTACCCGTGGTAATCGCTATTGCTCTTGCAACTTTCGTTGGCTGGTGGGTGTTCACTGGCGATACTAACGCGGCTTTCGTGGCTGCGGTATCCGTCATCGTTATTGCCTGCCCCTGCGCGCTTGGGCTCGCAACTCCTACCGCACTGTTGGCCGGTACCAGTCGTGGTTCGCAACTCGGTATTTTGATCCGTTCGGCGCAGGTTCTTGAAGACACGCGCGGGGTGAACACTATCGTTATGGATAAAACCGGTACTGTCACCGAGGGAAAACTTGAGGTGGTCGACGCCGTAGAATTCTCCGATAACCGCAATTTAATGGTTCGCGCGGCAGCGGCTGTCGAAGCTCGTTCGGAACACCCGATTGCGCAGGCTATCGCTACTTTTGGTCAAAAATCTGGCTCCCTCCCTGCTGTACAGAACTTTGAGTCCGCTCCCGGCGGCGGGGTACGTGGCAACGTTGAGCTAGACGGTGCAACCCACACCGTAGTGGTAGGTCAGCAGTCCTTCTTGGAAGCCGAAGGTATTTCACTCACTTCTGACCAGCAGGGGCAACTTCGCGCCCAGCAAGAGAGCGGTTTCACCACGGTTATTGTGGCATTAGACGGTAATGTAGCCGGATTGCTTTGCCTGCAAGATACGCCTAAGTCAGACGCCATTTCAGCGATTGAAAAGCTCAAGAGCCAGGGGTTACGCCCGGTTCTTTTGACGGGCGACGCCGAGCCGGTTGCGCGCGCCGTCGCCACCCAGGTGGGCATTGATCCGCACGATGTTTTCGCCGGCGTCTCCCCTGAGGACAAGGTGGAGAAAATTAAGCAGCTTCAGAGCGAGGGACGCGTTGTGGCAATGGTGGGTGATGGCGTGAACGACGCCGCCGCTCTTGCTCGCGCAGACCTCGGCATCGCGATGGGTTCAGGCACCGATGTTGCGATGGAAGCCGCCGACCTCACCATCATGCGCTCTGATTTGGAATCAATCCCCACTTCTATCCGTCTTTCAAAAGCAACCCTCAAGTTGATTAAGTCCAACCTGTTCTGGGCATTTGGTTATAACGTTGTCGCTATTCCTGTGGCGGCTGCAGGCTTACTCAACCCCATGATTGCCGCTGCGGCAATGGCGTTTAGCTCGGTCTTCGTAGTGCTGAACTCCATGCGCTTGAACCGTTTCGAGCGGAATTAGCCACCGCGCGTCGTCCACCAGGGTTTCTCTCGGAAAAGATTTTTAAAAAAGTTTTAAGAATTTCGTGAGGAACCCGGTGCCACCCCCGTCTTATTCGTGACGGTACCCTTTTGACGCTTCGACCAATTACCTCATTAGAGGTACCGTCACCCTAAACTTCGCAGTATGAACCCCTGAGGAGCAACGGTTTGATAGATTATCGCTTCCCTAAAAGCGAATCATCGAGGAGCCGTAGCGAACATGCTGGTGGCACCACAACCATCTCATCGCAGGCACTCACACAAATAGCGAGCCTAGCTATCGACAACACTCACAATATTTCTTCTCCTCATCCCTATCCCGGTCAAGAAATCAACTCTCCGCTCCCGTTTCAGATTGAGACAGAGGGGCAGACCCGCGAAATCATCATTGTTATAGATGAGGGTACGAGCGAGCGCACCGTTGCTTTGCCCGTGGAAATCCATGATGATGAGCAACTACCCCAAGAACTTGAAAACGAGGTCAAACAGAAAATTCGCCAGACCCTAGAAACCACAGCTGGCGTCAAGGTATCAGACATAAAAATTGTTCAAACCATCCCGAACCATTAAATAAGTTCCCCTCTCTATGTAAAAATTGTGTAGATACGTATCGCAGGGTTAACCTGCCGGTACTGTGCACTTATCACGACTCAGGGAAAGGGGATGGGTGGCACCTTTTACTCGCGAAGTTTCTCACCTCTCGGACGCCATTCTTTGCGAACGCGCTGCCACCGGCGATTCAGCTGCTTTTCAGAGCCTGATTCGCCGCTATGCTCCTCTCATGCGAGCGTATGCGATTAGGCTGACCGGTAGCGCCTCTGATGCTGACGACGTACTCCAAGAAACTTTCATTAAAGCGTGGGAGAAGATAGATACTCTTCAGAACCCCGAGAAGGTCAAAAGCTGGCTGATGACTCTCACCAGTCGTAAAGCTATTGATCTGATGAGAGCCCGCAAGTTAACCGTTGATTTAGATTCAGCGGCAAATACCGCACATCCTGGGACAAACCCTGAGGATAACGCCATTACAGACTCGCAGATTGTTCATTTAAGTGAGCTGCTCAAAACATTGCCGCTAGAGCAGCAGCAGGTATGGGTCATGCGTGAAATAGGTGGCTCTACTTATAAAGAAATTTCTGAAACGTTGAAGATTTCCGAAGGAACCGTACGAGGAAGATTAGCGCGCGCACGTGCAGCTTTAGTCAAAGGAATGGAGGGATGGAACTAATGAATAACGATGAACCCACCCTCGATACTTTGAGCATGTGGTTGCAGGACCAGCAAGACGGGGTGCAGACCCCTGAGCACCGCGAACTCACCCGGCATATCAACGAGTGCCCTTCATGTTCTCAGCGGATTGCTGCCCTCAAACGGGTGGATCAGGTCAGCGCTGATTTGGTATCAACAGAGGTTGCCGTTCAGAAAAAAGATACAACGTGGCTTGATGACCTCATGGCTAACCTCGTATTTGAGACTTTGGCGGGTCGTTCCATCCCCTTAAGTGCGGAGTACGACGTCGATAATTTCTCGATTACCGAAGGCGCTATCCTTGCGGCAATCCGCGGCGTTGCGGATTCTATGGAGAATCTCATTATTGGTCGCTGCCGTTTAGTGGGCGATGTTGAAGAGTCCACTTCACCGATTATTGTTCAAGTGAGTGCTACTGTGCGTTACGGTGCAGTGATTGCTGAGGTAACAGATCGACTGCGGGAACTCATCACAGCTGAGGTTCACCGTGTATGCGAGCTGAATATCGAAGCAATCGACATTGAAGTACAGGATATTTTTGGCAGCCCTCTAGAAGCAGGCGAATAATGACTTCCACTCATCTGGTAATTGGGCCTGGTTCAGGCGAGGACGCAGAGGACTCCGCAGAGCTTTCGCCGTTGCGGCAAGCCATTTTAGCGACTGAGGGTGTGGCACGCATCTACCCTCCTGCCAATGTACCGAGCAAGATTGTGCGCGCGGTGGGGGTCGCGGCATCGAGCGTGCGCGCGGCAATCGAAGACTTTTTGCCTTCTGCGGATGAGGACGCCGTGGCACACCGTAGTGTTGCTGTAGCTGAGAATGATGAAGGTTCCTCGGAGATTCGTGATGAAAAAATCCTAGACTCTGCGAGCTCCGAAGTAACCAGCATCTCGGTACGAATTGGCACCACTGCGCAGGCAAATGTGCCGCAGACAGTGCGTGCAGTGGCTCAGGCATTACGCAAAATCCACGGTGAACATGTAGCTGTCACCGTGGACGTAGTGCATATCTAAAGGCGGGTCTTAGTCCCTGCGTTACTGCTTGGGGCGGGATTCCTTCTCACCAGTGTTAGCGGCGTCTTCAGCTTTTTGCTGACGAGCTTGTGCCTCGCGGCGTGCTTTTGCCTCAGCGTAAAGCTTGGAGGACGAGCGGTTGATGCCGGTGCCCTGACCTAATTCGGGGCTGTTAGGCTTTTCCACCAGGATGAGCGTGGCGCACACTACCAAAGTCACCACAAAGACACCGCCGGCGAAAGTGAGCGCCAGAAGCACGTTGGGTTGGTTGTTGGTACCGCCGGTAGCGGTAATAAAGGTTCCCAAGAAAGTGATGATTGCCAGAACAGCTGCAATAATCAACGGGGCGGTTACCTGTTCTTTGAAACCACTCGGACGCTTTTCAGCCACTAAATCTCCTCCTGAAACATGTTCCGTACCAGTCTACGCGCCACGCCTGAATTCGGGCAGGGGTTGAGCCGGGGGCGGGTGCTAATTATCTGTGGTGTTGGGCGCTTTTGTGTGATTGCCCCGGAGCGTAATCGCGCCAATGAGCAGAAATACTCCGGCAATGATTGCTCCCCCACCGAGGGTGCCGAGGATTGCTTTATCGCCAATTTCGCCAATAACGACGAGCGCCACGGCAGAAATAGTCATAACCAGACCTTCAAGCTGCCAGTCTTTCCCCAGGTCCAAGATGTGTTTGGTGCGCATACCGAGCAAAATTTTCAGAATACTCGCAACCCCCAACGCCAAGGCAACAATCACAATGAACATGAATTCACTGTGGGCAATGAGCAAAAGAAGAACGGCAGCTCCCGCCAGCACCAAACCTGCCGAGGTCAGCGATTGCCCAGCAGCGGCGTCGAAAAATCGAATCTTCTGCGCGGTAAATACCTGCGCCAGCCCAAGTGCCAGCAAAAAACCACCGGTCAGGATTTTCAGAGTGCCCAACGTTGGCTCCTGCACGAACACGGTGACCAGACCAAAAATCAGGTAAATCGCAGCGGTAACGAATGCTGGCAGAGCGAGCGCACGATGAGCACCTTGTTGATCTCCCGGCTGGACGCGCGGCGTAACTCCCGCATGCGGGGAAGAGACGTGTGCACGAGAGCGGTCTGAAGGAGCAGGGGGTTCGGAAAAATTATCTTGCGGTGAAGTCACAGGTTCTAGCCTAGCGAAGAAAGCTGATGGTCTAAAAGGCAGAGGGCTTATTCATGAAATTTAGCTTTACCGCCTGGCACAGGCGGTCGAAATGTTTTATAGAAAGCCAAAATATGTCTTTTCAGGTTCTTTTAACGTAAAGTTCAGTCTTTTTTCAGAAATATATTGCTCCTTGTGGGATAAGCCACTTAGATAAGAGTAGTTGAGCTTTGAAACACTCGCCTCACTCATATCAGCCAGTAAGGAACCCGCATGAAAACATCAGCTCTTTTCTCCCCTGCCCGCACCTGCAAAGCAGGCGTAGCGCTCTTCGGAACCACCGCAGTCCTCGCCGCCGGCGTCATCGGTTTGGCACCTGCGCAGGCAGAAGAAACGCCCGCCGCGCCAGTTGCCACCGCTACCGCAGAACCTACCGTGGTTGAATCAGCACCCCCCGTTGCCGAGCAGACCGTCGTAGCCACCGAAGCTCCTGCTGCAGCAGAAACTCCTGTAGCTCTCGAGGCCCCCGCAGCTCCTACCGCCGCAGAGCCCACTGCAACTGCTACGCCCGCTGAGTCCACCCCTGCAGCAGAAGCACCTGTCAAAGACGCCGCTGCAGCTACCGCGGCAGACCAGTTCAATCCTTCCTGGGCTCCTATAACCATTGCAGCAGGTGGAACCGGGACTGCCGCTTACACCGGCGATAACATTACCGTTCCTGCAGTTGCTCTCGCCGCCAAGCCTGAAGGCTGGCAGGGTTCCTACGACGATGCCAACAAGTCTTTCTCCTTCACCGTTCCCGCAGATTTGGCACCCGGTGAGTACACCGTGCCAGTAGCAGTGGGCTATGGGGACGGCAGCGTGGATAAAACCTCCATCGTCGTGACCGTAACCGGTGCGGCAGCAGCTACATCCGACAGCGAGAAGTACTCTCCCTCATGGGATAAAGGCACCATCACCCCCGGAGGAACTACCACCCTCAAGTACACTGGTGACGAAATTCTGACCGAGGCAACAGCGAATGGTCAGACACCTGAGGGGTGGATTATCACCCGCGCCCAAGACAGCCGCGATTTCATTGTGACCGC
>NZ_LXTU01000007.1:0-1982 GCF_001683935.1 Rothia sp. ND6WE1A
GACTGCTCCAAAATACGGGCGGAGGTCTGCCTGGTATGTTCGCGAGCCATGTCATTGACTGAGGCGTCTTCTGGCAGATGCGGCGCAATCACAGACGGCAAAATGGGTTCCACCAGATTGCGAATGTAACCGCCGGGTAGTTCGCCCTTTTCCAGCGAATCTTTAGCAGCAGTGACGGCGCCACAGGAGTCATGTCCGAGCACGACGACCAGCGGCGTGCCCAGCTCTACCACTGCGTATTCGATAGAGCCTAATACTGCTGATTCGACCACGTGCCCTGCGGTGCGTACCACGAACATATCGCCTAAGCCCTGGTCAAAAATTACTTCTGCCGCGAGACGGGAATCACCGCAACCAAACAAAGTAGCAAAGGGGTTCTGACCCGATGCCAAATCAGCACGACGCTCGGCGTCCTGGTTAGGGTGTTTTACTTCTCCGCTCACAAAGCGTTGGTTGCCCGCCAGCAGATCTTTCAGAGCCTGAGCAGGGGTGAGCTTTGGGGACATGATTCCTCCACTAATTTCTGTACCAACTAATACGTTATGTCAGTCTACTGATGATTTACTTAATACCAGAAGAGGCGGTGGGCTCCGTCGTCATGGTGGGGTTTCTGGAATAGTCGACGACGGCGCTTGCTAGCTGCTCAAATTCGGCTGGTTCCGCTTCGCCTTTGAGAATTACGGTAGTGCCGTTGACCTCAGCAATATAAGAGGTAGTTGTTTTATCTTCTTTGGGATCTTCAAGCGTGCGGATTTCCCAGGTGGTGCCGTTGATTTCTTTCTCGCCTGAAATCGCTGCGTTTTCTACCTTGTTAGCGATCCACGTGGGGTTAGTTCCTTTAGCCTGCATCAGTTCGATGTATTTTTGACTGGGTGTCACCATTCCGGTGCTCCACACATCGATTTTATCCGCCTGTGCTGTGGTCCAGCGGGCAAAGTTGTAGGTCCACCCCTCAGGCTCTGGCGCGGCAACCGGGTACTTTGCCTCCTGAGATGCGTTATAGGCGGTGCCGTGTAGATCGACGTTGGGGTCGTAATGATTCTGTGAGTTGGTGAGCTGGGGCGCCAGCAAAAGGAAAGGCACCAACAGAGCAATCATCACCAGCATGGAAATAATCATGTTGCGTGCTGGGGCATTGATTCGAGCCGCTTGCTTTTCGGTAATCTGCGGCTTTACCTCCGGTTCTGCCGACTGAGGGGCAGAAGCAGACGAGGCTGCGGAGGCAGACTCTGTGGGATGGTTGGGAAGTTCCTCAGGGTTAATACTCACTCGTTTATTGTCCCTGAGAGCGAGCAAAAAATCTAAATGCGCGGGAGCTTGTGCAAAATTAACGCCAAATCTACTTAAAAATAGCTTATAGAGAGGCGACAGAGACTTAAGCCAACTATGGTGGAGAAGTAGCATAGAGCAACGATGCTCAGTAATCGCCGCATAAGCGATGGACAGAATACTCGAGGGTGAGGATTATATGTCAGAAAATCTGACTGGCCAGCAGGAAATTTACTCAGATCGAAACTTGGCGTTGGAATTGGTGCGAGCAACAGAGGCAGCAGCTATCGCATCAGCACCATGGGTGGGTGCAGGAGATAAAAACAAAGCAGACGGCGCAGCAGTAGATGCGATGCGCTACCGTCTTTCTACTGTGCGTTTTAATGGGCAGGTCGTTATCGGCGAAGGTGAAAAAGATGAAGCTCCCATGCTATTCAACGGTGAATATGTGGGCGATGGAACCGGTCCAGCGTTTGACGTTGCGGTAGATCCTATTGATGGCACTCGTCTCACAGCTTTGGGTATGGATAACGCTTTATCAGTTCTTGCTGTGGCAGACGGCGGAACCATGTTTGATCCTTCTGCAGTGTTCTACATGGAAAAACTTGTAGTTGGTCCCGACGCTGCTGATTTGGTGGACTTGCGTTTGCCGGTTAAACAGAACCTGCACTTGACCGCTAAAGCTTTGGGCAAGCCGGTCAATCAGCTCACCG
>NZ_LXTU01000014.1:0-41092 GCF_001683935.1 Rothia sp. ND6WE1A
ACTCTACTCCTGCCGCCTGAGCCGGAACGGTATTCATAATGACTGACGAAGGGTAAACCGCCAATCCCCCGGGCACATACACCCCCACTCGGCGAACGGGAGTCCAGCGATTAATGAGGTGAGCACCCGGCGCTACTTCAATGCTGGTTTCACCAGGTTTTTGAGCGGCAGCAAACGCACGATTACGTTCGATAGATACTTCCAGCGCCGCCTTGAGTTCGGGGCTGATGGAGTCGACGGCGTCTTTCATGGCTTCCGGCGGCACCCGCAAAGCCCCCTGCTCTACGCCGTCAAATCGCTGTGAGAGTTCTTTGACGTAGTCAGCACCGCGTCCGCGTACTGAGGCGATAATTTCGTCCACGGCCTGCTGGGCGTTACCTACATATTCGCTGTTCTGCCGAGGCATGAGCGAGCGCAACTCGGCGTAAGTGTGATGAGTTCCGCGCAGATCAAGAGTTGAAAGTCGAGGGGCACGGTAGTTTTCTGCTGCTTCAGTACTCATGTCTCCATCATAGCGGGCGGTCAAGCCTGCTGAGGTTTTTCTGCCAGATACTGAAAATGCGCTCCGAAGAGGGAGCGCATTTTCAGTGATGAATACTTGGGTGAAAAGGACTATGAACCCTCTAAACGTCTAGGCATGCCGGCCCCAACAGAACTTTGAGGTCCCCAAAGAGGGCGGGATTGGGCTGAACTCGCAAGTCGGCGCCCAAACGCATGACAATCCGCTTTGTTCGCGTATTCATAGCAATCCGAACTTCTGATTCGCCGCGGTGATTGCGCAAGATAGAGCGCAACTCCCCCAGAGTCTCCTCTGTTGCTTTGAATTCGGGAATGGCGATAACAACCGGGCCCGAGGTGCCGTCGGCAGAAATCTCGGGGAGGTTCAGTTCCTGCGCACTAATGGTCGTCGAGCCATCGTCTCGACGTTGCAGGCGGCCCTTGATAGTACAAATCAAATCTTCTGAAAGCACCGGTGCAATAGGCTCGTAAGCGCGGCCAAAGAACATAACTTCAATGGAACCTGTGCGGTCTTCCAGCTCGATACGGGCGTAAGGGTTACCCGAGGATTTCGCCACGCGACGAGATACCGAAGTAATCATGCCAGCCACCGTGACCACGGCGCCATCAGGTTTATGAGAATCCTCTGCCAAAAGACCCTGCACCGAAGAATCCGATAGCGCATCAAGCTGATCCTCAATACCGCGTAGCGGGTGATCGGACACATAGAGACCGAGCATCTCGCGCTCAAAGTTGAGTTTGTCGCGCTTATCCCACTCGGGTACGTCAGGGATAGTCACCATCAAATCGGTGCTGGGATCGTCGTCATCCATCCCCATACCACCAAAGAGGTCAAACTGCCCCGCTGCTTCCTGGCGCTTGACCGACACATTCGAGTCCACTGCTTCTTCATGAATCATGGACAACGCCCGGCGGATATGTCCCAAATCGTCAAACGCGCCCGCTTTAATGAGCGAATCAATCGTACGCTTATTACAGACGACGGCGGGAACCTTCTTCAAGAAGTCGTGGAAAGACTCAAAGCGGCCCTTTTCTTTACGCGACTGAACCATCGCGTTCACCACGTTGGCACCGACGTTTCGGATAGCACCCATACCAAAGCGAATATCCTCGCCAACAGGTGTAAAGTTCAGTTCTGACTCATTGACATCCGGCGGCAAAACGGTAATTTTCATGTGCCGGCACTCGTTCAGATATAGCGCCAGCTTGTCCTTATCATCACCCACCGAGGTCAGCAACGCCGCCATATATTCCTGCGGATAGTGAGCCTTCAAATAGGCAGTCCAGTACGACACCAAACCGTAGGCGGCTGAGTGCGCCTTGTTAAACGCATAGTCAGAGAACGGAAGCAGGATGTCCCAGAGGGACTTGATAGCAGCCTCAGAGTAACCACGGTCAATCATGCCCTGGTGGAAACCCTCGTACTGTTTGTCCAGCTCTGCCTTTTTCTTCTTACCCATCGCACGGCGCAAAATATCCGCCTGGCCCAGCGAGTAGCCAGCAACCTTCTGGGCGATAGCCATCACCTGCTCCTGATACACAATCAGACCGTAGGTGGTGCCTAGAATTTCTTTGAGTGGCTCCTCCAGCTCAGGGTGGATAGGCGTGATTTCCTGCTGCCCGTTCTTACGCAACGCATAATTCGTATGCGAGTTAGCGCCCATGGGCCCCGGTCGGTAAAGCGCGATTGTCGCCGAAATATCTTCGAAGTTATCCGGGCGCATCAAACGCAGCAAGGAACGCATAGGCCCGCCGTCGAGCTGGAAAACTCCCAAGGTATCGCCGCGCGCTAGCAAATCATAGGAACCCTTGTCGTCTATATCGAGCCCCTCAAGATCCAAATCAAAATCGCGGTTGAGCTTAATGTTCGAAATAGCATCAGAAATGATGGTGAGGTTACGCAAGCCCAAAAAGTCCATCTTGATAAGCCCCAGGCCTTCACAGGTGGGGTAATCAAACTGCGTGATTACCTGGCCGTCTTGCTCACGGCGCATCACGGGAATAACATCCAGCAAATCGTGGCTGGACATAATAACGCCCGCAGCGTGCACGCCCCACTGGCGTTTCAGACCCTCAATGCCCTTAGCGGTCTCAAAAACCTTCGCTGAATCGGGGTCAGTTTCAATGAGTTCACGCAGATCTTTGGCATCGGAATAGCGTTTATCTTCTTCGTTGTAGACGTTTGCCAGCGCAATGTTCTTACCCATCACGTCATCGGGCATTGCCTTGGTCAGACGCTCACCGGTGGAGAAGGGATAGCCCAGCACGCGGGAAGAGTCCTTTAACGCCTGCTTCGCCTTGATGGTGCCGTAGGTGACAATCATTGCCACTTTGTCTTCGCCGTACTTTTCGGTCACATAGTGGATCACCTCAGAACGACGGCGATCATCGAAGTCGACGTCGAAGTCGGGCATAGAAACGCGGTCTGGGTTGAGGAAGCGCTCGAAGATAAGGTCGTGTTGCAACGGATTCAGCTCGGTAATGCGCATGGCATACGCCACCATGGAACCCGCACCTGAACCACGCCCGGGGCCCACTCGAATTCCGTTATTCTTCGCCCAGTTGATAAAGTCGGCGACCACCAAGAAGTAGCCGGGGAATCCCATCTGGGTAATAATCCCTACTTCATAATCTGCCTGCTTGCGTACGTCATCGGGAATGCCCTCGGGGAATCGGTAGTGTAAACCGCGTTCAACTTCTTTGACGAACCAGGATTCCTCATTCTCCCCCTCCGGGGTGGGGAAATCGGGCATGTAGTTTGCGTTTGTGTTGAATTCAACGTGGCAACGCTCAGCGATTTCCATAGTGTTATCGCAGGCTTCAGGGAAATCGCGGAAGAGGTGGCGCATTTCCTCGGGCGATTTCAAGTAGAACTCATCGGCATCAAATTTGAAGCGCTTGGGATCCTGAAGAGTGGATCCTGACTGCACACACAATAGTGCGGCGTGCGCTTTGGCGTCTTCAGCGTGTGTGTAGTGCAGATCGTTAGTCGCGACCAACGGCAAATTGAGCTGTTTGGCGACCCGGTGCAGATCGGTCATCACGTTCTTCTCAATGCCGAGACCGTGATCCATGATTTCGCAGTAGTAATTTTCTTTGCCGAAAATATCGCGGTAGTCCGAAGCAGCCTGAATCGCAGCGTCGTACTGTCCCAAGCGCAAACGAGTCTGAATCTCGCCCGAGGGGCAACCGGTGGTAGCAATCAGCCCCTTGCCGTAAGTCTGCAACAATTCTTTGTCCATACGGGGCTTATAAAAATGCCCCTCCAATGATGCCAGGGACGACGCACGGAAGAGATTATGCATGCCCTGGGTGGTCTCAGCCCACAGGGTCATATGCGTATAGGCACCGCCACCAGAGACGTCGTCACGGCCGGCGTCTTCACCCCACCTAATACGGGTACGGTCAGTGCGGTGAGTGCCAGGAGTGACATAAGCTTCGACGCCGATAATCGGCTTGATATCAGCCTGTTGTGCCTTGTTCCAAAAATCAAAGGCACCGAAGAGATACCCATGGTCTGTGGTAGCAACAGCCCCCATCCCCAAATCTTTTGCATGGTCGAAAAGATCAGTAATGCGAGCTGCACCGTCCAACATCGAGTATTCGGTGTGTACGTGCAGGTGGGTGAAGCCTTTTCCACTCAATGTCTTATCTCTTCTCTGCTAATCTCACGACGTCTACTCACCAGGCGCGGCAAGGTTTAGAAATTGCCTTCGCGCAGGGAATCCAAAGCGAACTCTAAATCCTGCGGGTATTCGCTCTCAAAATGCACCTGTTTACCGGTTCCCGGGTGCACAAATCCCAGTTGAAAAGCGTGCAACCACTGGCGAGTAAGCCCTAGGTTAGCACTGATCGCGGGGTCTGCGCCGTAGGTTAAATCACCTGCGCAGGGATGGTTCATTGCTGAGAAATGCACACGAATCTGGTGGGTGCGCCCGGTTTCCAGATGAACCTCTACCAAAGACGCTGGCCCAAAAGCTTCCAGCACTTCATAGTGAGTCACAGCGTTACGACCGTCCTCCACCACAGCGAATTTCCATTCGTGACCGGGATGGCGCCCCAATGGTGCATCAATGGTGCCCTTCAAAGGTTCGGGGAGGCCCTGAACCAGCGTGTGATAGACCTTGGTGACCGTACGTTCTTTAAAAGCGTGCTTGAGCTCTGAATAAGCGTGTTCGTTTTTGGCTACTACCATCAACCCTGAAGTACCAACGTCCAGGCGATGCACAATCCCCTGTCTCTCAGCTGCGCCGGAAGTAGATACATTGACACCCAGCCCCAGCAAAGCGCCGACGACGGTGGGGCCGTGCCACCCCGGTGAAGGATGCGCAGCTACACCAGCAGGTTTATCCACTACCACGATGTCGTCGTCCTGATAGACAATTTCAAAGCCATCGACCTGTTGCGGTTTAATATCCGCTAAATCGCGAGGTGCGGGTGCATCAACATTGACGGCGTCGCCGGCTGAAAGCTTATAGCTTTTTGCCGATTTCTGCGGGCGACCCTTGCTGTCCTTTACCGCAACATAGCCCTCTTTAATCCAGGTGGCAGCAAGAGTACGGGGAATAGATAAGGTCTCTGACACTGCCGCATCCAAGCGCAACCCTATGAGCTGACCAGCTTCAAAGGTATGTTGTATTCTCTCGCTCATTGATAAATTCACTTTCAAGATCTAATTTTGTTCTTCTCTGGTGCCATCGAGGTTGATGCCTCGGAAAACCAGAACAACAATTAGCGCCATAGAGACGCAAATGCAGGAGTCGGCGATGTTGAAAATTGCGAAATTTCCCACCGAAATAAAATCGACGACGTGACCCACGCCAAAGCCCGGCGCGCGAAAAAGCCGGTCCGTCAGATTACCCAGGATACCGCCGAGCAGAAGGGCCAGGGTGCAGACCCATACGGTTGCGCGTGCTCTTATAAGGCTGACCAAGCATATTACTGCTGCCACACACATAATTATGGTAAAAACCCAGGTGTGATTCTCCCCCATAGAAAAGGCAGCACCGGGGTTGAGAATATAACGCCAGCGTAGGACACCGTCAATCACACTGATCGTCTCACCCAGCTCCATATTCTTCTGTACCAGGTATTTTACGAGCTGATCTGCGCCATACGCCAACCCAAAAATGGCCAGAGCAAGAAGAGCTCGCGCCCCCGAAGAAGATAGAACTGAGCTCGACTTTTCAACGTCGGAATAACCCACAGGGTCTTCAAGGGGTAAGTTTTTCCCCTGCTCGGATTGGATGCTAGAACGTGAAACCATCTCGACCTTTCGCGAATCTGAGTTACGACGTCATGCACCCCAGCAGACGTGAAACCGTTCTTCTACTTTACCCAAGAAAACACTCATGGCGGTATGCATAACCCGCATATCCGGGTGTGCATACCGCCATATTATGAGTGTTTTCAGAACTTTATACACCGCACGCCACCGATGGGTAGCGTTCAGGGAAGTACCTCAGCCAAGAATTAGTTATTGTGCTGAACGATTTCGCTTTCCACCAAGGGAGTGGACTCCAAGCCCACCAGCTGATCTTCCAGGTAAGCGCGCAAGCCTGAACGGTACTGCTGTTCGAACTGACGAAGCTGGGCAACAGAGGACTCAAGGGAAGACTTGGTTGCATCCAAATCACCCAGAACCTGTGCGCGCTCTTCCTGAGCTGAGGTGAGCAACGAAGAAGCTTCTTCGCGGCCCTCTGCCAACAAACGATCTTTCTCGCGCTGGCCCTCGAGTACGTAATCGTCGTGAACCTTCTGCGCCATTGCAAGCAGCGCTGCTGCACTTGAGGTGCCAGCCGATGCTGCTTCAGGAGCTTCCTGAGCAGGTCCTTCTTCAACTGCATGAACTTCTTCAGCAGCGGGTTCATCCGCAACAATGAAATCATCATCAGAGAAGGTGGAAACAGACGTTGCTTCTGCCTGTGCCGCGCGAACCTCGGCGTCATCAAGCTGACGCTTCAAACTGGAGTTCTCAGCGTTAAGGCGACGAAGTTCAATTACGATTTCATCCAGGAAATCGTCAACCTCTTCAGGATTGTAGCCTTCCTTGAATTTGGTTGCCTGGAACCGTTTGTTAATGACTTCTTCTGGTGTAAGGGCCACTAAAAATTCACCTCTAAAATTTCTGCATAGCTGGACTCCCGGGCGACACAATGAAAATCCCTAAAACATTCATCGCCGTTAGAATTCTACCTATTTTTCGATATTCATAGCCAACAATACATGTGAGTTTATTCAAAATGAATATTTTACTTAGAAAACATTACAAAGCTCTCACTTACTGGCAAGGGAAAACGCTCCACAGAGACAGTGCGAGTGCCGAAATAAGAAATTTCAGGGCGCCCCTCGTGTTGCGAACCATACCGGTGATTACCCCTCTTTGACCCACATATCGTCTTCCTACATTGTGATGCAATACAGAGTTAAAACGCCAGAGCCAAAAATGTTAACAGATTTCCCCTATGCCCCTCACGAGCTAAGCGCTGTCATCTGCACCATGAAAGAATACAAAAATGAAACACCAATAATCAGGATAAGAAAACCCAGATCAAGCGAAATACCGCCAAGATTGAGTGGAGGAATTTTTCTTCTCAAAAAATTCATCGGTGGATCGGTCACCGCATAGACGGCAGAAGCAAGCACCAAAGCAGCCCCCTTAGGGCGCCAGTAGCGGGCAAACATCTGTACCCAGTCAAAGACAATGCGCAAAATCAATGCCCATTTGACCAGGTTCACGGCAATAGCGAGCAGTGCAAAAAGGTAAGCCATAGAGAAAATTAATCCTGATCGAACAGATGGGAAGGTTCGCTATCGAGAGCAACCGGAACCTCAGCTCCCTCAGCCCCCAACACTTCCAAATTCGCAGGAGTCAGCAAAAATACCTTATCGGTGACGCGCTCAATGGAACCGTGCAAAGCGAATGCCAAACCAGCGGAAAAATCAACCAGACGCTTGGCCTCAGATTCACCCATGTCAGTGACATTCATAATCACAGGAATACTCTCACGGAAAGACTCACCAATGATTTTGGCATCATTGTAAGAACGGGGGTGGATCGTGGTGATACGGCGCAATTCGTCTTCGCTTTCATCGTTTACTGCTGTGGTCTTAGTGTTTACTGCACGGGAAGCAGGCTTGTTCTCTGCGGACGTCACCACGTGCAGTGGCCCAGTTGAAGCGGGTCCTGCACTCTGCTGGCGGACAGCCGCCCGCGGAGCAGGTTCAGATACTTCTCGCACACTCCGCTGCTGAGATTTTTCTTCGTGGAAATCCAGAACGTCCTCGCGTACCGAACCGCTTTGGGATTCTGAAGGCAGGTGCGCGACGTCGTCGCCAAAGGTGTCTTCCTCAGGGTAGCCGTCGTAGCGATCGTCATCATCAAAGTCATAGGCAACACCGCGAGTGTCGTCGTAAACATCAGCATAATCATGCGGATAATCATCATTCGATCGCCGAGAATCACGCACCGGCTCAGTTTGTTCAGCGAGACCAAGATAAGCCATCGCCTGATGCAGGGTACGTGGTGCCATTTCTACTCCCGTTTACGGTGCATTACCTGATGGAAATGCAATGAAAATATTGTACTTAGTCTCTAAGGTATCAACTAATCCTCAGCATACTGAAAAACGAAAGCTGAGGATATTCTGTGAAGCGTCAATATTCTGGCTCTTATGCAGTGGGGCGGGCGCCCATAATCTTGGACCCAATCCGAACATTCGTGGAACCCCAGCGGATAGCTGCCTCCAAATCTCCGCTCATACCCGCAGAAATTTCTTGTGCAGACGGATGATGCTCGCGGAGCTTTTGCGAAATGTTATATAGCTTTTCAAACGCTGCATCTGGGTTCATGCCCAGAGGAGCCACCGCCATGACACCCGAACATTCCAGCCCTGCAGAAGAATTGAGCATGTCGGCAATCTTCAGTAAGTCGTCGAGCTTAGCGCCGCCCCGTTTACCTTCAGCGGCATGCCCAGCCGTAGATCCATCATGGTCCTCTAAACTGACCTGCACTAAACACTTCAGTCCGCCGCGGACTGCTGCGAAAGGTGCCGGTGCTTCTTCCGATTCCCAGCGCGTAACCTGGAGAGAATAAGCCTTCGCCAAAGCCTGAGCTAACGAAATTCTGTCTATCGAGTGCACCTCGGCTACATATTTCACCACTGATTTAGCTTTATTCGTTTGAAGCTGCCCAATGTAGGACCACTGCAGAGGATCCTGCGCATCAGTAATCTCTGCCAATTCAGTAGCTTTAGCAGACGCTTCCTGATCACGATTTTCCCCGACGTGCCGAACTCCGAGTGAATAGAGCGTCTCGACGTCGGAGCTAGGGAAAAACTTAGTCACCACCGTCAATCTCGGAAGCGGACTCTGGGGATCCCTAACCTGCGAAAAATCTTCGCTCGCAGACTTCACCGCTTGCTGGGCAGCTTCCAAATTAATGCGTAGCTCTTCTCGACGCTCTTGAGAAAAAGACATTTTTATCTCCTCACCTATTTCTCTACCCAGACCAGCCCAGCAAATCGCCCCTGGGGCTCTCCACGGCGGTGGGAAAAGAGTTGTGGATTTTCCAGCGTGCATGCCGCCAAATCACGGTGAATTTGTTGGACGCCGCCGAGGCTCTTCAAGATTGCCTCAGCAGCGGCAGGTAGATCTAGGGCGGGTGTGCCCCACGATGTCTGAGCATAAATTTCAGGAATCAACTGGCTCGATTCCTCGCGCATCTGTTCGGGAACTTCATAGCACTTGCCACAAATCGAAGGTCCGACCCATGCCTGAATCTTGGTAGCACCTCGATAAAGTAGTTCACCGACTGTCTGCTGAATGACACCGTCGAGCAGTCCCTGTCGTCCGGCATGAGCGACAGCAATCACCGGCTTATGGGAAGCAGTTTCTCCCACTAAAACCAGAGGAATACAATCAGCCACCATCACCGCTAGCGGGTGTTCAAACGAGCTCACGGCGGCGTCCGCTACGGGTGCCTCCTGCTTAATTTTCAGCCCCTCCAGAGGGGTCCTAGATTTTCCCACGCTTCTAACATCAGCAGAATCCGGATCAAAAACTTCGATCCCGTGCACCTGCTGTAGATAAGGAAAAGCCCCGTGTGCCAATCTCAATTCGTCCTCCAACCGGGCGCGGTTATCCAGGACTTCACGGGGGTCATCCCCCACATGCAGTCCAAGGTTGCCTGCCTTCACAGAGGTAAAAGCCACCCTCACCCGGGAATCTCCCACAGTAAAAGTAGTCTCAGAAAATAGAAGAGGCGATGTACTCATCATGGGGTTTCCTCACATTTACACTGAGCGCACATCGACTGCACGCAGGCATCACTAATATCTTGGAGATAAAAAATGCGCTTCTTCTCAGAAGCAAGAAGAAGCGCATTTTTAATCAACGTATTGTCATCGTTACTTCAGAAAGTCAGGAACATCCAAGGTGTCTTTACGCTGAGGAGCTGATTCTTCAACTACCGGAGGCAAATCCACATCGAAGCCGTTATTGGAGTTCGAAGAGTTGTTCTGCTGCCAGGAATTATTTGAAGGAGCCTGGTTAGGAACAGTGTTGTTGCTACCGAAAGTAGCTGCAGTGCGCTGTTCCTGCTGCGCTGCAGAGTTATTAGCGTTGGAGTTGGTTTCGGGGTTGACCGAATCAAAGCCAGCCGCAATAACTGTGACGCGAGCTTCGTCGCCCAGAGCGTCGTCGATAACTGCACCGAAGATGATGTTCGCATCGGGGTGTGCAACTTCCTGCACCAAACGTGCAGCTTCGTTAATCTCGAAGAGACCGAGGTCTGAGCCACCCTGAATTGAAAGCAGAACGCCGTGTGCGCCGTCGATGGAAGCTTCCAGCAGAGGTGAGGCAATTGCCAGCTCTGCTGCTTTGACTGCGCGGTCTTCACCGGATGCCGAGCCGATGCCCATGAGCGCAGAACCTGCGCCCTGCATGACGGACTTGACATCTGCAAAGTCGAGGTTGATTAAACCGGGGGTGGTAATCAAGTCAGTAATACCCTGCACGCCTGAAAGCAGAACCTGGTCAGCAGACTTGAACGCATCCAGCATGGAGACGTTGCGATCAGAGATAGAAAGCAGACGGTCGTTAGGAATCACAATGAGGGTGTCAACTTCATCGCGCAATGCCGCAATACCGGTCTCAGCCTGGTTTGAACGACGACGACCTTCAAAGGTGAAGGGTCGGGTAACAACACCAATGGTCAGCGCACCGAGGGAGCGTGCAATACGTGCAACGACAGGCGCGCCACCGGTACCGGTACCGCCGCCTTCGCCTGCGGTCACGAAGACCATATCGGCACCCTTGAGAACTTCTTCAATGTCCTGTTCGTGGTCTTCAGCTGCTTGGCGACCAACCTCAGGATTTGCACCTGCACCCAGACCGCGGGTGAGTTCACGACCTACATCCAGCTTGACGTCTGCATCAGACATCAACAGCGCCTGAGCGTCGGTGTTGATAGCGATGAATTCAACGCCACGAAGGCCGACCTCAATCATGCGGTTGACTGCGTTGACGCCGCCGCCACCGATTCCGACGACTTTGATGACGGCCAGGTAGTTCTGGGGGGTTGCTGTATCCATGAAGTCCCTCAATTGTTATTTTGATCAGCGCGAAACCCTAAACCTTTAGCTTAGGTCTTGGGGGCTTCAGCATAAAATCTGTTCCTTTTCAGAGAAAGCGTATCAACATCGTTGTAATTATGTCTCTTCAATTCTGCAAAATTCGTCAACTTTTCAGTAAATTGACGGTTTTCAGCACCAACCTATAGTTGAGCTTTAACTATTTCGTGGTAGGCACCAACGGGCTGGACACATCATAGGTAGAGATTGCCCCAGACTCTCCCAAAGTAGAGCGTAACTGAGTTAGAACCTTAGCTTTAAGTTCACTGTCTTCTGCTGTTCCCCAAACTACCTCGGTGTCATCATGCATGTTCAAACTAATCGTAGAAGCTGAATCTGCCTTTGCTTCTTTCACCTCAGCAAGCAAGCTCTGAGGCAACGCTGAAAGAACCGCGGTAATAGTCTTGAACTCCGGCGTCTTCAAGGTATCTGTACCACCAGAAATTTCAGGTAGCCCAGCCTCTTCAATAGAATCCACTTCCCCCAGTTTCACGCCGTCCACATCAACCAGGCTGAACTTGTCGCCGTCCTTGACCACGGCAACCGGAATTCGCTCATGCAGAGTCACCACCAGCTCGTGCGGCGGGCGCGCTTGGATGGTGACGTCCCGCAAAATGTGAGAACTGCCAATCATAGACTGAACTTCGTCTTCGCTAATTCGCGTGACAGGCGTACCGTCTAAAGGTTGTAGCTGCTCCTGAACGGTCTCAGCTGGTAACAGATGCGCGCCTTCGACTGTAATCGTCCGTACCGCCAGCAGAGGAGAGAAGAAGACCAACCCAATGAACACGGCGCCAAGCACGAGCAAGCTCAACAACGCAATAAGCCTTTTCTTCCACTTCTGAAAAGATTTGGCAGAGGTACGGGTAGAAGATACCCTGCCGCTCAAGCTCGTAACGTTAGAAACCGTCGGCTCTTCCACAAGTTCCTGGCGAGACCGATTCTGCCTCCACTCAGAAAATTTGCTCTTGGGCTGAACCTTCTGAAGGGTTTCCTGGCTCAACGGCGTAACCTTCGAGCTATTGACCCGAATGGAAGGATTCTTCTTCGTCTCTTTGGACGTCGTTTTTCGACCCTTGCTGTGTTCAGGCATCCCTATTCAGTCTCTCGCTGCTTCTCCTGCAACAGCTCCACCATACGGGGGCCAAATTCTGTCACGTTACCAGCCCCCACCGTCATAATGACGTCACCGGGAAGAGCTTGCCGCACTATCTGTTCCATTGCTTCTTCTGGACTCGCATAGTGAACCTCGGAGAAACCAGCGTCGGTAATAAGACGGCTAGTCACACCTTCGATAGGAAGCTCACGGGCGGGGTAAATGTCCATGACGTACGAACGATCTGCAGTGGAGAGCGCCTGTGCAAATTCCTGGGCGAACTCACGGGTTCGAGAAAAGAGGTGGGGCTGGAACAACGTGTACAGGCTATGCCCGGCGGCAACCGTACGACCGGCTTCTAGCGCACGGAAAACTTCGGTGGGATGGTGTGCATAGTCATCAAATACCTTGATATCATTGGCTTCCCCGCGTAGCGTGAAACGGCGGTCGGTTCCGGTGAACTGCGCAACGGCGTCGAGCACCGTCTGAGCTTCTTCGCCGGCAAGTAGCCCGCAGATAAACGATGCCGCAGCATTGAGCTGGTTATGGATGCCGGGGACCTTCAGCAACATTTTTCCTTTGCCCTGATAATGGTCTTCCTGCAGTGTGAAGTCCCAAACCAAATCTGAGGTGCATACAATTCCCTCACTGGTGGTGTTGCCCAGGCGTACATTTGCCTGATCACTTTGACCGTAGGTCACCACGTTAATACCTGACTCACGGGCGCGCTCTGCCAGATCCATTGCTCCGGCATCGTCTGCGCAGGTCACGAGTACGCCGCCAGGCGCCATCGACCCCACAAAACGATTGAAAGATTCGAAGACTCGCTCGTCGGTGTCGTAGAAGTCCAGATGATCGGGTTCAACGTTGGTCACCACAGCAATTTCAGGGCGGTATCGAACGAATGAACCATCGGATTCATCAGCCTCTGCCACAAACCACCGCTCACCCTCAGATGCGCTCATGCGGGCGTTCGTATCGAAACCAGCGATGACCGACCCGACAGCGAATGAGGGATCCTTATGCAAAGCATCCATCATCACCGAAACCATCGAGCTGGTAGTGGTTTTACCATGAGTTCCCGCCACTGCAATCACATGGGAATCGCTCATCGTTGCCGCCAAAGCCTCAGAGCGATGCAACACGCGAAGACCCTGAGCACGAGCTTCGACCAGCTCAGGGTTATCTTCTTTAATAGCCGTAGAAATGACGACAGTGTCAGCATCGCCGATATTAGCGGCTGCCTGGGGAACTACCACGGTCGCTCCCTGTGAGCGCAATTTCTCCACCGCAGCGCTCTCGGACTTATCAGAACCGGAAACAGTCATTCCCGCTTGAAGCATCAACGTGGCAATCGCAGACATGCCGGCACCACCGATACCCACGAAATGAACCTTACCCAGCGATTTGAGATCGGGGCGCTCGGCAAAAGGCGGGTTAAGAGGGGAGGGCAAATCTAAAGAGAGGTTCATCATTGAATTAGTCATGTTGTGCTACTTTCAAAATTTCTTGGGCCATAGTGCGAGCGGCATTACGAATACCCTGCTGGTAGGAACGCTTACGCATTTCTTCAAGGCGCTGGGAGTCGTTCATGAGCGTAGGAATATTGTTCACAAACCATGCAGCATCGAATTCGGAATCATTGATGAGAAGGCTTGCACCGGCGTCGACGAGGGAAGTGGCGTTCAATGCCTGTTCTCCGTTGCCGATGGGGAGAGGAACGAAAATAGCAGGCACCCCGACGGCAGCAACTTCAGATACAGTTGCCGCGCCCGAACGCACCACCATGAGGTCGGCTGCAGCATAGACATCTTCCATGCTGGTAATGAATTCGCGTTGATGGTACTGAGGTGCGGTGAGAAGATTTCCGTTCTCATCGGCGAGTGCTTTATTACGCCCGGTGATGTGAAGCATTTGAAATCCCCAGTCTTCCAACCGCTGATAGATTTCCCGTACTGCATTGTTGAGGCTCTGAGCACCCAAGGAACCTCCGGTGACGACCAAGGTGGGAAGGTCTGTATCTAGACCTAAACGCTGACGAGCACCCGTTTTCTGGGAGTCCTTATCGAGAGTTTCGATAGCTGCCCGCATGGGCATACCCACGTGGTGCGCGTTCTTAATGGGCGTGTTAGGAAAAGCTGTGGCAACCAAAGCCGCATGCGCTGCACCCACCCTGTTAGCTAACCCTGGTTTTGCATTTGCCTCATGAATAATCACGGGGATATTAAGTTTGCGGGCAGCCAAGTACATGGGAGTACACACATACCCACCCACGCCTACCACTGCATCTGCCTTTGCCTCTTTCAAAATGTTCTGAGCTGTTTTCAGTGAGCTCAGAAATTGCCCGGGGAAAGTCAGAACTTCTGTGGAGGGGCGGCGGGGAAAAGGCACCCGCGGAATGAACTTTATATCGTATCCGGCTTGAGGAACCATGGTTGCTTCCATGCTGTTTTCAGTACCGACGGTCACTATAGAGGCGTCCGGTGACAGTGCTCGAATCTCTCGAGCGATTGCCAACATGGGGTTGATATGCCCTGCTGTGCCACCGCCTGCAAGCACAATTGAAGGAACTTTATTCATTCTTCTCTCCCCAGAATCTCGCGGGCATTTGGCTGTTCTGCCCCTTATTTTACGTTCTTCACTCCCCCAACCTAAAACTCACTTCAGTTGATTAGCGCGAATCCCGATTTTTCTGACGCAGTTTTTTGAGAGGCGCCAGACCTTCAGGCAGGCGCTCTTCCTGTACAGGTGCGGGTGCCGCCTGCTGTTTTTTCCGCTGACTCTGTTGGAGTGGGAGCTGGCTATGCTGGGGACCGGTTGAAGAAGTGGCTCGTGCCGTTCTAGTCTGAGGGGTAGTTCCTTCTCCACGAATCTCCGAGCGGCGACGTCGTTCAGAACTTTGTTCTTTCTGCCCGCGTTGAGGAGCGGTACGGGAGGAAACTGTACGCCGGCTATCGGCAGACCGCTCAGCGGCGCCGGCGGGTCGTCTACTTGTTGGTTGCGGACGTTGTTGCTGCGCACGCGAACGTGAACCGCGCGGAGCTGTTGAACGCGGTGCGGTATTTCGAGCACGCTGTTGTGATGCTCTCGATGATTGCCCCACGCCGATTCCTAGATTACGTAAGAAAACCATGATGTCCCAGCCCGCTTTATCACCCTGAGCTTGCAGAGCACGGTTCTCCCGCACCAGCATCTCATTGAGTGGGCGTCGTCGCTTCTCGTCCTTCATGTCAGTCTGCGGCGCAAAAGCATAGTTACCCTGCGTATCTGTAATCGTGAGTAACGGTGTTTGCCGGGCAAATGCAATGAGCACCCCAATAGCTACAAGCGAGGTAATCAGGGATGAACCGCCGTAGGAAATAAGAGGTAGAGGAATACCGATAACCGGCAAGAAACCGGTGACCATTGCAATATTGATCATTGCCTGGCCCATGAGCCAGACCATGATTGCACCGGTCGTGAGAGCGATAAAGCGGTCGGCAGTGCGCATCATGATACGTACACAGCAAAAGACCAAACCGAGGTAGAGCAAAATAATCATCAGCGTACCGATCAGCCCCAGTTCTTCTCCCACGATGGCAAAAATATAGTCGTTGTGAGCTTCGGGAAGGTAGTTATATTTCTGGCGTGACCGACCCAGCCCTACACCCCAGAAACCGCCCGTAGCTAATGCAGCGAGGCCGGCGTTGGACTGATCGCACGTCGCGCCCTCACAGTGCCCGAAAATGCCCAGGACGCGCGCCATGCGGTTGGGCGAAGAAAATACAGCAATTGCACCCGCAAGCACTGCAACGCCTAGCCCGGTGACCATCGCTCTATTACTGAAGCCCGCGAACCATAACAGTGCCAGTAGCATCAGCGCGTAGACCAGCACGGTGCCGACGTCGTGCCCCATCAAAATGAAGAGGACCAGAGGACCCAAGCCCAAGAGGAGAGGGAACAGTCCCTTCCGCGGGAAACGGGCTATATTCCCCTGGTGGATCAGCACCCAACTCCCCCACATGGCAAAAATGAGTTTGCTAAATTCTGAGGGCTGGACTTGAAAAGGACCGAGCACAATCCAATTTCGGTTACCGTTTACATCTTTACCGATGATGACGGTCAGCAACTGCACCAAGATAGCTACAACCATCAGCGCATAGAGCACATTCTGGCGGCGATACCAACGCACCGGCATAAACGCCATCACGCCCAAACCAATAAAACCTAGCAGAGCAAAAATTCCCTGACGCGACACCTGGCTAAAGGGCGAAAGTCCCATCGAAATCTGCTCCACGCTGGAGGCAGAAAGCACCATAATGATGCCAAAAAAAGTCATGCCGATAGCAATAAATAAAAGCAAGATGGGCACACCACGCAGGGGCGAAATGCTGAGCCTGCGATACTGGCTCTCTCCGAACGCAACAACGTTTCGTTTCAATCGTGCGCCCCAAGATTGCGAAGAACCATTGTGCGGTTTTTTCCCTGGACGGGTAGGGCTGGCAATGCTCAAGCTAATGGTCCCCTTTAGTGTCTCGAATGCTCTTAGTTTCTGTTCTATCACACCAAACACAGGAGTCTTTCACCTCGGACGAGGTGAAAGACTCAAAGTGTGCTCTGAATATGAATTTTTAGGAGTTGATCTCTTCAACGAGCTCTGTCACCGCGTCGATGAACGAATTACCGCGGTCGGCGTAGGACACGAACTGATCCATGGAAGCTGCTGCGGGCGCGAGGAGCACCGTATCATTTTGCTCTGAGAGCTCGTGAGCCTTAGCTACTGCCTTTTTCAAAACGAGCTTGCCGTCTGCCGAATCCTCAACCTGGTCAGTGATGGAGTAAACGGGCACCAACGGCGCTTCCGCCTCTAAAGCCTGGAGCAGGTTCTTGGTATCGGTGCCAATGACCAACACTGCCTTGAGCCGGTCTGCGTGTTCTTGCACGAGTTCGGTGTAGTCAACGCCCTTGGAGAGTCCACCGGCAATCCAAATGACCGGATTGAAAGAAGCCAGAGAGGCGTTGGTGGCGTGAGGATTAGTTGCCTTAGAATCGTTGACCCACAGCACGCCATGCGTATTAGCGACCAACTGAATACGGTGAGCGCCGGGTTCAAAAGTTTGTAAGCCTTTTTGCACATCTGCAGGGGAAATACCAGCAGCTCGCGCCAAGGCGGCAGCAGCCAGGGCATTCTCAACAGTGTGTTTGGTGGGCAGCGCACCGGTATCGCTAACCGCCGCCACCTCCAGTGCCTCTTTCTGGCGGTTCTCGGTGAATGCGCGATCGACCAGCAGACCTTCCACCACACCCAGCATAGAAACGGCTGGAGTGTCCGCGTGGAAGCCGATGGCGCGGCATCCTTCTTGGACATCTGCCTCTTCTACCATCGAGATAATTTCAGGCTGGTTCGCGTTGAAAACGCACGCTACCTGAGTGTTCTCAAAGATACGTGCCTTATCAGCCAAATAGTTGGGGTAACCTTCGTGCCAGTCCACGTGATCTTCTGCAACATTGAGAACCACCGATGCCAAAGGCGCCATCGAATGAGTCCAGTGCAACTGGAAGCTGGAGAGTTCTACGGCAAAGTACTCGTACTCCACCGGATCACGGAGAGCATCGAGAATGGGCGTGCCCACGTTCCCCACGGCGATAGCCTTTTTACCGGCTGCTTGCAGAATAGATTCGGTCATTCCCACGGTGGTGGTTTTACCGTTAGTACCGGTGATGCACAACCACTGAGGGGTTGCACGACCTTCGCGGCGGTTCAAGCGCCAGGCGAGTTCGACGTCGCCCCAAATCTGAATTTTCTTTTCTACAGCATCTGCGAGCAAGCCCAGGGTCGGGCGGAGACCGGGGCTGGTTACTACCAATTCCGGATCATCGCCTTCAACCTGAGGTAGAGAATCCATAAAAGTGGCGCCCAGCAGGACGTCGGTGGCCCCGACAATCTTCAGCGTTTCAGCTTTTTGCTGGTTAGCTTCTGAATCGTTGCCGTCCACAACCACTACGCGCGCACCCAGTTCAATGAGCGTATCTGCAGCGGCGAAACCGGAGACGCCCAGACCCGCTACTACCACGCGCAGACCAGCCCAGGAAGCGTCCCAGCTCGTGAGCTCTTCCAAGCGCGGATTATTCCACAACGGGTTTTCGTTCGTAGCTTTCACCGGTTACTTCACTACTCCTCCGTGACTGAGCAACCAGTCACCATAGAAAATTCCGAGCGCAGCCATGGTAAAGAGTCCGGCAATAATCCAGAACCTAACCACCACGGTTACTTCTTTCCAGCCACCTAGTTCAAAGTGGTGCTGCAGCGGCGCCATGCGGAAGACTCGCTTGCCACCGGATAGCTTGAAGTAACCCACCTGAATAATCACGCTCATTGCGATGATGACGAACAAACCAGCGATGATAATGAGCAACAATTCAGTGCGGGTCAAAATGGCAAAAGCTGCGAGAGCACCGCCCAAACCGAGGGAACCCGTATCTCCCATGAAGATGGTCGCGGGCGAGGTATTCCACCAGAGGAAGCCAATCAGAGCACCAATCAGCGCCGCCGCAAGCATCGCCATCTGCGAAGGATCACGCACTTCATAACAGACGGCATCGGTAGAACCAGGAGCGCACAGATGCTTGGTCTGCCACATAGAAATCAGCATGTACCCGGAGAACACCATAATGGCGGCGCCGGTTGCTAGACCGTCCAAACCATCGGTGAGGTTCACCGCGTTTGTGGTTGCCGTAGCAATGAGATTCGTCCAAATCACGAACAAGATAAAACCGATAATCGGTCCAAAGAAAGCAAAATCTATCGCCGTATCTCGCGTAAAGGAAATATGAGAGGACGCCGGCGTCCAACCATGGTGGTTAGGTAACAACAACGCCAGAACGGCAAAAATGGTGCCCACAGCTCCCTGCAGAAGAATTTTTCCGCGCGGGGTAAGTCCCTCGGACTGTTTCTTAGAGATTTTCTTATAGTCATCGATAAAGCCAACACCGGCCATACCCAACGTTAAAAAGAGCGCCAGCATGATAGACGCCGAAGGCACCCAGGTGGTGTCGAAGAAAAGGGCCGTCACCCATAAGGAGAGGAAAAAGCCCAATACCGTGGCACCCATAATCATCACGCCACCCATCGTGGGCGTCCCACGTTTGGTTTGGTGGGACGTGGGGCCATCTTCACGAATGAACTGACCGTAGTGCTGCTTCACCAGGTACTTTGTGAACATCGGAGTGCCCACAATTGAAATTATCAGGCCAAAGGCAGCCGCTAGCAAAATGGGAATCATGCGTGGAAATTAGCCTTCCCGGGTCGTATCGTTATCGTGTGCATCGGACATATCGCATGCGTCGGTGTTTGAGTCTACCGCGCCAATCTGGTCGCCGGCGCTGAGCCACTGGGTATTTCTGCCAGAACTCTCGCGGTTCATCAGTTGCTCGGCGGTCGAAACAGCCTCACCTAGCATACCTAAGCCTGCACCGTTTGATGATTTGAACAGGACGATATCGCCAGGTTCCAGCTCACTTTTGAGAAGTTCTAAAGCTTCATCGGTAGACTTTACCCAGGTTGCCTCATTGCCCCAGGAGCCTTCGAGATGGGCCGCATTATAGATGGGTTTGGCGGTTTCCCCCACGGCAATGAGTTTAGAGATATTCATGCGCACGGCAAGCTGCCCTAAGCGGTCATGTTCTTCCACCGAGACATCGCCGAGCTCAAGCATGGCACCCAGTACAGCCCAGGTTCGCCGTCCAGATGCGCGACCCAGCTGAGCCAATGAACGCAAAGCTGCTGCCATAGATTCGGGGTTGGCGTTGTAGGCATCGTTGATGACTGTAATGCCGTCGGCTCGGTCAATTCGTTGCATGCGCCAGCGGGATACGGCGCCTGAGGTATTCAATTTGTCAGCAATAACCTCGGGGGCAATTCCTGCCTGAAATGCGGCAGATGCTGCTGCTAGGAGGTTGTAAACGTGGTGCTCACCGATGAGCTGGGACTTCACATCGAAGGATTCACCGGTAGGAAAATGGATAGTGAATTCTGGGCAGCCGGTTTCCCCTGTGACCAGGTTTTCCGCATAAACGCGTTCTTGTTCTCCACCGTCGTGGTTTTTTGTGCCCACACCAAAGTACAGAGTGGGGACCGCTGCACGAGAAATCATGCGGCGGACGCGGAAGTCGTCATCGTTGAGCGCCAGGCTGACAGTGGAGCCTTCAGCCAATTCACCCTTGGTCTTCTCGATGTTTTCTACGCCGCCGAATTCACCGGCGTGGGCGGTGCCTACTTTAAGGATGACGCCGTGATCGGGCTGGACAATATTCGCTAGGTATTCGATGTTCCCCACGTGATCGGCGCCCATTTCGCTGACCAAATAGCGAGTATTTTCATCGGCTCGGAAGATGGTGAGAGGTACTCCGACTTCACCGTTGTAGGACCCCACAGGAGCCACGGTGGAGCCTGCCGTTTCAAAGATGCCTGCGAGGAGGTCTTTAGTGGTGGTTTTACCAGCAGAGCCGGTAATACCGACTACGGTCAGCTCACCCTGGGCTCGCATCTTTTCCAGGCAGTATTTCGCCAAGCGCCCCATTGCTAGAACGATATCGTCAACCTGCACTTGGGCAAAAAGGTTGCCAGCGGCGTCGGAAATAGGGCGCTCTACCAGCGCTAGGGTTGCTCCGGATTCGAAAGCTGCGGGCACAAAGAGGTGGCCGTCCGTGGTTTCTCCCGGCTTGGCTAGAAAGAGCGTGTTTTGGTTAACTTCACGAGAATCAGTGGTGGCGAAGGTGCATTCCACAGAATCTGCTTGCTCAGAGGAAAGGCCAAAAAGCTCGCCTTTTGTTGCCTGAGCTACTTCGCGGGCGGTTAGTAATATCATCTCTTATGCCTCATCAACCATTGCTTGATATGCGGGAAGTACTGAATATCCCTGAGCTTGCAGTGAACGTGCCACTTCTACGCGATCATCGAGTTCTAAATCGACTCCGGCGACTTCTTGAGCTACTTCGTGCCCGCGCCCTGCCACCAAAATTGAATCGTGTGAGCCGGCAAGTTCAATAGCTCGTGCAATTGCCTGTGATCGCGGTTCGATATTGAGAATCTGTTGAACGCGAGCACCGTCTTGGTTTGCTTTTTGCACACCCGCTTCGACTTCAGCTCGAATGGGTTCGGGGGCTTCGTCGTGGGGATCGTCGTCGGTAACAATCACGATATCGGCGTTGCGGCCTGCAATTTCGCCCATGATGGGACGCTTAGTCTGATCGCGCTCCCCGGTGGCGCCAAAGACTACTATCACTTTGCCGTCTTCTTCTGCCGGGTCAAGCGCCTCTAGTGCCCGCTGAAGAGCATCGGGATTGTGGGCAAAATCTACGATAGCGGTAGGTTCGGTAGAAATGAGTTGCATGCGACCGGGAACAACGGGGGTGAGAGTTTCTGTCTCCGCGAGTTGAGCTTCTAAGGCATTGGAATCAATGCCTGCTTCATAGACCATGACCGCAGCTAGTGCCGCGTTGGAGACGTTGAAATCTGCCGGTAGCTGCGTGGAAGATTTAAGGCGGACGCCGTCGCCGCGTACCACTTCAAAGGAGTGCCCGATACCCTGCCGACGTACGGTAGTAAGAGCCCAGTCAAAAGTTTCAAGTTCGGGCAAAGATTCATAACCGTTCCCGTGTGCAGTAAAGAGACGAACAACGTTTTCCCGGCCCAGAGCGTCGATAGCTTTCTGCGCCATCGACTCGCCCCACTGATCATCAGCAGTAATAACTGCGCGGGATGTGCGGTCTGGAGTAAATAATTGCGCCTTAGAATCGCAGTAGTTCTCCATGGTGCCGTGCAAATCCAGGTGATCTTGGGTGAGGTTCGTAAAGCCTGCGACGTCATACTTCACGCCGTCGACTCGCCTGTAGTCAAGAGCGTGGGAGGAGACCTCCATAGCCATTGAGGTAATCCCCTGCTCGCGCATGAGGGAAATCAGCGAGTGCACATGCGTTGACTCCGGAGTGGTGAGTTTCGAGGGTATGGATGCCCCGCCCGCAAGAATTTCGATGGTTCCAATCAACCCGGTGGTATGCCCCAGGTGCTGCATGATGGAATTGACCATATAAGTAGTGGTGGTCTTACCGTTAGTACCGGTCACTGCAAAGAGAGTAGGTGCAGACCCGTCTGCAGGCTGTGAACCGTAAATTTCTGCAGAGAGAGGACCGACGATGCCGCGCAGGTTCTCCGTGCGCAACAGCCCTATCTGCGAGCTGGTGTCTTTGCACAGTTCTAACCCTGCTCGATCGGTCAGGATAGCAGCGGCACCTGCCTCGACCGCGGTTTTTGCAAAGGAAGCGCCGTGAACTTTTGCACCGGGCAATGCCACGTAGAGATCCCCGGGCTGGATTTCGCGTGAATCCATGGCGATACCTAGGATAGGGGCGTTTTCTTCCGAGAGGAGTTCGACGTCAAATCCGCGGTCGTTTAACCAGGTAAAAATCTCTTGAGCGGTGTGTTCCTTCACCGTCGCAGGCCGGAGAGTCTGCGCTGTTCCTGCGAGTGCGGAATCGTTATTGCTCATCGGGTTCTGTGCTTTCATGATTTATTGATTCTATCGTCTGAGACGCCCATTGGAGGTGAGGCGGTCACAGCCTCGCTGTATCTTCCGCTGAAATTCCTTATCCCTTTTCGTCGTGTCCGTCGGGGAATTTAGGAATTTCAACAGGTTCGGTAGTGGAATAGGGAACCTTGTAGGTGTGCAAGACTTTCTCCATGATTTGTGAGAACTGGTCGGCGCCGCCTGCAAGACCTACATTGGATGCATTGGATTGGGGACGCTGAATAGTCACAGAGACCACGAACTGGGGATTTTCTATGGGCGCCACGCCAAAGAATGAGGTGGTGTAGCCGTCGTAACCCGCTTGCGTTTCGCTCGGTGCCTGCGCAGTACCCGTTTTGCCGCCGGTACGGTAGCCGGTGATTTGCGCGCCCTCGGCATTCTGAACCACCACGTTTTCCATGAGCGAGAGAGTTTCACGGGCTGTTTCCTCAGAAATAATCCGCCTACCTTCTTCGACAGGAATGGGGTGTTCGGTGCCGTCGGGATCTATAACAGCTTCTACAATGCGCGGCTTCTGATAAATGCCCAGGTTGCCCACGGTTTGGAAGACCAGGGAGGTCTGTAGCGGAGTTTGTGCCACACCCTGACCGAAAAGAACGGTGTACTGCTGGCGTACATCCCAGTCGGTGTAGTTAGGAACAAGCCCCTGGCTTTCACCAGTAAGTTCGATGCCGGTCAGCTCCCCCATGCCGTACTTTTTCAGCCAGTTATAGCGCTGCTCTTTACTGAGTTTTTTGCCAGCGAGTACGGTACCGGTGTTCATCGAGTCGGTGATGATGCCGGAGAACGTACGTTTCTGGGCGGGGTGGGTGAACGCATCGTTGATAGTTTGACCCTCGATTTGGAGTTCGGCGGGTACATCAAAGACCGTGGTGGGCGTGACATCGGTGTCCTCCAAAACGGCGGTGGACGTCAAGATTTTTTCGGTAGAACCCGGTTCAACCGCCTGGCTGATGGAGCGGGGCGTCATATCTTCGAGTTCAAATTTCTCCGAACCGGGATCCATCGTCTTAGAGTCTCCCAGCGCGATGATCGAGCCGTCGTCGACCTTCATCACGACGACGGTGCCCCACTGTGCCTTCAATTCTTTGACGCGTCGTGCGATAACTTCCTGGGCAAAATATTGGATGTCCTGATTGATGGTAAGACGAACATTCTGCCCATCTTGAGCTTTCTTAGTCTGTTCGTCGCCCACGGGAATACGAATGCCGTCAGCAGAGATTTCAAAGATTCTTTCACCGTCTGTACCGCGCAGAGCTTCGTCATAGACCCGCTCGATACCGGTGGAATTGTTGGTGGTCTGAGTCTTATCGGATCCTTCAACCGCAGCTTCAATCATGCTGAATCTGCCGACTACCGAACCGCCTACAGAACCGTTGGGGTACATGCGTTCGGATTTAACTTCACCGTAGAGGAAAGTAGCCCCCAGATCCATTACTTTGGTGTAGACCTCAGGGGTCACGTTTTCTTTAATGACCTTGTATTTGCTAGTGCCGTCGAGGGCAGATTTGACCTCAGAATCTTTCATGTCCAAGATATCTGCCAGCTGATACACCAGTTGCGTGGGGGTAACTTCTTCTTTGTCCTGCGACTGGTTGTTCTTGAAACGCTGAAAAGTGGTGACCGCGCTTTGATCTACGGTGATGTTGTAACGCTGGACTGACCTGGCCAAAACCTTATTGTTCGTATCTAAAATTTGGCCACGCAGGGCAGGAATAATCTGAGTTCTGGTGCGAGACTCTTTGGCTTGCTCAGCGATACCGCGAGGGTCAAACCCCTGAAGATAAAGTAACCGGGTGCTCAGAATGCCGAGGCCACCCACCGCAGCTGCACTGGCAAGAAAACCACGCCGCCCAATACCGCGCGGGTCGCCTGGATTGACTCCGTTAGAGTTCTGAGGTGCCACCGGTTTCCTTTCTATAAAGAACCATTCCCACTGTAGTTGATAATAAGGATGCCCGGAAAATGAGAATTCCGGGCATCCAGGCTAGAGCTTGCTCCACGCTGATGCGTTAGTGACCGCTAGAGGAAGGCGAAGGAGACGCTGAAGCAGATTTCTTGGCCTCTTCAGCTTTTCTTGTTTCTTCGGCTTTCTTCTCTTCTTCAGCCTTAGCCTTAGCGGCCTCCTCGTCCTTCTTCTTTTGCTCCTCAGCGCGCTGGCTTGCCGTTGCATATGCCTGCGTGTCGTAGAGAGCGGGTGGATCGATGAGGTTTTCGGTCTTCGACTGATTGTCTTCAGCCAAGGGAGCGGCAGGTACCGGCGTTCCGGTGATTTCCCCGGTTTGCAGGTTGATAGTTGCCTGTGCTTGCGTAGCAATGAGTCCCAGCTGTGAAGCTCGCACCGCTAAATCCTGGGGCGCTTGGTAGTAGGCAATCTCTTGGGAGAGAGCCTCATTTTGCTGACTCAGTGAAAGCTCCTGGGTTCGCAAATCCACCAGGTCGTATTGGCGCGATGCGGTGAGGATGTTCGTGAGCAGAATCAACATCAGGGTCAACGGGATGGATGCGATGACAAAAATCAGCATGGTCCAGCGGGTGCGCGGAGTAGCATCGGGCACCAAAGCCTTTTGCGAGCGCGAAGATTTCTCCGGCACGCGCCGGTCGTCGCCACGAGGCACGACGCTCAGGTGGCGTCGTTTGACCTCCCGCTCGTTGCCGGGGAACTGTGGTTCGGCGCTCATGATGCAACCTTCGTCATTTTGATTTTTTCAGCGGCACGTAGTTTGGCACTGGCGGCTCGAGAGTTTTCTTCAATCTCGGTTTCAGTGGGTGGTTCTGCTCCGCGGGTAATGATTTTGAGCTCAGGTTTATGTTCCTCTAGCTCTACAGGGAATCCCTTGGGCGCGCTAGATCGAGCTTTTTCGGCAATGGCCTGTTTGACTATCTTGTCTTCCAGGCTGTGATAACTCATAGCAACCAGGCGACCGCCCAGATTCAGGGCATTGATGGCTGCGGGAACGGCGCGTTCTAAGGCGTCTAGTTCGTGGTTGACTTCAATACGCAAGGCTTGGAAGGTGCGCTTGGCTGGATGTCCGCCCTTACGCTGGGCGCCAACTGGTACCACATTTTGGATGACGGCAACCAGCTCGCCTGTGGTTTTCAGCGGCTGGTTGGCTCGTGCCTCTACGATTCCTCGTGCAATGCGGGAAGCAAACTTTTCTTCACCGTAGGTTCGGATGATGCGGCGTAACTGGTGTTCTTCGTATTCGTTGACAACAACCGCTGCGGTAAGTTCTTCGGTCGAATCCATGCGCATATCGAGCGGCGCGTCATAGGAGTATGCGAAACCGCGTTCACGTTCGTCTAGTTGCATGGAGGATACGCCCAAATCCATCAGGATGCCGTCGACTCCCTGAAGTTGGCGGTCGAGTAAGATCTGTTCAATCTTGTCATAGACAGCATGGACAGGTTTGAATCTATCGCCAAAGCGCTGTAGGCGTTCTCCTGCCATGCGGTGTGCCATGAGGTCTCGGTCAATTCCGATGACGGTGAGGTGAGGAAAACGTTCCAGCATGGCTTCCGAGTGTCCGCCCATACCAAGGGTCGCATCAATGACCACGGGGTTCTCGCGGTCAAAGGCAGGGGCAAGCAATTCAAGGCAACGCTCTAGCATGACGGGCATGTGACGTTCTTCTGCGCGCTTACCCGAAACACCTGGGATGTTGGCGTTTTCGGTCACTGGGGCTCCTCTGGCTTTTGGTCAGCTGGTGCGATATTTGGTGGCTTGCGCCGGGTGATTAAAGAAGTCCGGGGATTACTTCTTCATCGGTTTGGGAAAATTGCTGTTCTTGCTCTTCAAGGTAGGAATTCCACACGGCTGAATCCCATATCTCAGCCCGTGCACCTGCACCAATCACAGTCAAATCTTTTCCCAGTCCCGCGTAGTCCCTCAATGCTTGAGGAATAGTTACACGACCCTGTTTATCAGGTTGCTCGTCGGAGGCTCCTGAAAGAAACACGCGGATGTAGTCTCTGGCTTGCTTCGAAGAAAGCGGCGCTGAACGCATTTGTTCATAGACTCGCTGAAATTCCTGGGCGGAAAAGACGTAGAGGCAACGCTCCTGCCCCCGGGTAAGCACTAGACCCGCAGACAGTTCCTCGCGGAACTTTGCCGGGAGGATGACTCGGCCTTTTTCGTCCAGTCGAGGTGTGTATGTTCCAAGGAACATAGACCACACCTCATTTCTCTTCTTCTTGCGTGCAGAGCACCAAAACTACATGTTTGTTGTTCTACTTTCCTCCACTTTACTCCACAATGAACCACATTCAATCAAAAGACGCTCCACCCTGCGAATTTTCAGGGTTTTCTGCGGAAAATTTTTTGGGTGAAAGAGCTTATGGGAGTTCGAATGCGCCACCATTCTTCGCCAAACGTCATCAACGGGGTGGGAAGTGGAGGGAAAAGTTATTAAAGAAAAAGAGCAAGAATCTTTCTCAAGATTCTTGCTCTGCTCCATCGAAGCAATGCGGTTAGAAGGAGCCACCCTGGCGGTTATCCCAACGCTGTTCCAGGTTCTTCATAAAGGTGCTGGATTCACGACGTCGGGGCGCAGCTGTTGAAGCGCCGGCGGTTCGTTCTGCGCTCTTGGCACCTCTGTCAGAGGTAGATGCCCAATAGACTCCGCCTGCCGCCACTAAGAAACCAAGCACTCCCAGCAAAATAATTTTAGTAGATACTCCCCAAATAATGAGACCCAGTCCCACAAGTACGGCAACAACACCCAATACAATCTTTCGTACCGAAAGCTGAGTAGCTTGGGTAGACTCAGACGTTTCAGCGCTGATTGAGCTCACAAAATCCGGATCATTCTCCCGCAACTCACGCTCAAGTTGGTCAAACAGTTGCTGTTCATGATCCGAAAGAGCCATGATTTCTCCTTGAGTGGTGCGGTTAGTAATCCAATAGGAAGTGTTCTCAATATTACAGATATTGCGGGGTGCACGCTATGAATCACCCTGAGTGTTTTTTTAGCAGAGTTGCAGGGAGCAGTCCGTGGGAGCCGAATTTACTGTGTATCTGGTCCATAGCACTTTCCACCGAGTACCAGTCTGGAGCCCCCTGCTCACGCACCGCCGTCATATCTTCGGCAAAGAGAGATTCTTGAAAACCAGAGGAACGAGTCTGTAACCGTTCAGCTCGCACACCCAATAATCGGATGGCGCGAGGGGCAATGAGCGCGCCGTCGTTCTGCTTCTCCAAGATGCCCAATTCCAATAGCCGCTTGATCACCGCTCGGTAAATTTTCTGCCCCGAATCGGTGGGGCTGGTGAGCATACATGAGCGAGTAATGGTTTCAAATCCTTCAAAACGTATCTTGAAACTCAGATTCTGGGCATATTTATCTGCCGAACGCAGACGCCGGGCTACTCCCATCGCTAAGGAAAAGAGCTCTTGGGTTATTTGTGTGCCTTCATGGGTGTCTTTAAGAAAAGTATGTTCTGCGCCCATGGACTTTTCTTCGCGCGCGGTAACTACCGCGCGGTCGTCCTTCCCTCTGCAAATTGCAAAGAGATGTGCCCCTAAAGACTGCCCAAATTTTTGTTGCAAAAAAGGAAGAGTGCATCCCCGCAGTTGTTGGACCGTGTGGATGCCCATAGACTCAATATTCTGCGCTGTTTTCGGCCCTATCCCCCACAATTTCCCCACCGGCAATGGATCAAGAAACTCCTGCACTCTATAAGGAGGGATAACCCACAGCCCATTAGGCTTACTGCCTGAGGACGCCATCTTGGCAATAAACTTATTGGCAGCAATACCTGCCGAGCAGGGAAGGTTAAGTTCATCATGGATACGCTCCCGAACCCGCTGGGCAGTCTGCACAGGATCCCCCAGCCGCTTTAGCGTTGGCGTCAAATCAACAAAAGCCTCATCGACACTGACCTGCTCCACCCGGTCAGTGACCTCATGCAAAATCTTCATCACTTTCGCCGAGTATTCCCGATACGGCTGTGAAGGTTCCACAACAATCGCAGTCGGGCACGCACGCTTGGCCTGCACTAACGGCATTGCCGATCGCACTCCATAAACCCGTGCTTCATAAGAAGCAGACAAAACCACCGAACGCTCAGACTCCCGCGCCACAATAATCTGTTTGCCGCGCAGTTCAGGGCGCTGTAGAAGTTCAACGTTGACAAAGAAAGCATCCATATCCAGATGCATAATGACCCGACCAGACATTCGTTCCACAGCACCCCCTCAATTCGAATACATATTCGATTCTAGTCCGCAATGGCCTGTACCGCTACCCCGTCAGAATCCCTCAATAGTCAAAACATTTACTCTGACCTAAGCTGGAAAGAGATTCTCCCAACCGAAAGGGCAGCCCATGAGCACCGCGCAACAATTTCAGAGCGTCGCCGCCGAAGAAAAGGCATACCTCGCAGCTCTCGAAGAAGAACTGAGCTACTTCTTCGCCCAGCAAAAAACTATCCTTGAGAGCATCTCCCCCGAATCATTGCCCCTGCTCGAATCTATCCAACAGCTCTCCACCGGCGGCAAACGGCTCCGGGCTCTCCTTGCCTACTGGGGTAACCGTAGCGCAGGAGGAGACGAAAACTCCCCCGAAATCATCCGCTGCGGTGCCGCTATCGAACTTTTCCAATCGGCAGCGCTCATCCACGACGACATCATCGACCGCTCCGACACTCGACGTGGCGCACCCGCCGTCCACCGCCGGTTCCAAGCTCAGCACACCCAGCAAAACTGGCGAACCGACAGCGAAACCTTCGGCATCTCCAGTGCTATTATCACCGGCGACCTCTGCCTCTCCTGGTCAGAACAAATGTTTAACACCATTGGAGAAAAAGCCCAAGGACTCTCCCAAGGAAGAGCAATCTTCGACCTCATGCGCACCGAAGTTATGGCAGGTCAATATCTCGACATTCTCGGCGAAGTAGTCAACACCGAAAAAAACAGCGCCGCCATCACGCGCAGCCGCAATGTACTGCGCTTCAAATCTGCAAAGTACTCCTGCGAACACCCCCTCGTGCTGGGCGCAGCCCTGGCGCTTTCCGCCCGCGTGGACGCACCCGCACCACTCCTTCAAAACCTCAGCCAATTCGGACTCCCCCTCGGCGAAGCTTTCCAAATGCGCGACGACGTCCTGGGCGTCTTCGGCGAAAGCGCCATCACAGGAAAACCCACAGGGGATGACCTCCGCGAAGGCAAGCGCACCCTCCTGATTGCCCTCACCCAGCAAAAAGCAGAACCCGCGCTCTGGGAAAAACTCGATTCTGCCCTCGGCAACCAAGACCTCACAGAGACCGACATCGTAGAGCTCCAAAACATCATTATCGACTGCGGAGCACTAGCCAGCTTAGAAGCAGAAATAGAGAAAATCGGTCAGCACGTGATTTCATCGCTTGAGGCAATGCCGATTGAAGAAACGCCTCGGCTGGCTCTAGAAAATATTGTGGCTCGGCTGCTTCACCGCGCGTCCTAATTTTTCACTAAAAAGCGTGCGTGTGATCCATCCATTAGATGAATCACACGCACGCTTTTATAAAATACTGAGCGGTTACCGAGTGAGGTACTACCAGGCAAGCGCAGAGGCACGACGGCGAATTTCGGTCTTGCGGCCATCGATGAGTGCATCGATGGGGCGGCCCGGCAACGATTCGTCATCGGTAAAGAGCCACTCGATTGCTTCTTCATCGGTAAATCCAGCATCGCCCAAAACCACTAAGGTACCCTTGAGCGGTTCCAACGGGCGGTCTCCGCGTACGAAAAGGGCAGGAACCTTCCGCACCCCGGTTTCAGGATCACGCAGAGCAAGCAGAGCCCGCTCGGAAATCAAAGTGTGTACCCGAGTTACTTTGAGGTCAAATGCCTCAGCAAGGTCGGGGATGGTGAGCCATTCGCCCACGAGGTCAAAAATCTGTGCAGTTGAGTTTTCTTCAGTCACATCTATGAGTCTGCCAGAAATCCCCAGTGTTTGACGAGTTTTAGCTGCAAATTCTTTCACCGCTTGCCTCACACCTCCCAGGCCTCTGGCTCAGTACACGAACTTTCCAGCTTTTTCCCCTACTATCTATAGGGATATGAGTGAGAAGAAGAAACAGCCCTGGCTAACAGGCGAAATATTTGATGGCCACTACGAGGTAGGCCACCTGATTGCCCGTGGCGGAATGGCAGAGGTTTACCACGGCGTGGATTTGTGGTCCAACAACCCGGTTGCGATCAAAGTTCTCTCTCCTCAACTTTCAGCCGACCCTTCGCAACAGCAGAAATTCTTTCGCGAAGAACGGTCTTTACGGCAGATTAGCCATGAACACGTGGTGGGCGTTCTGGGGTCTGGAACGCAAACGGTACACGGTTTGAAGCTGATGTTTATCGTGCTCGACTATGTGCACGGTTGTACACTCCAGCAGCTGTTGACCACGCGCCCAGTCCTGTCCGTTGGTGAAACCTTAGACATCATCGTTCCGGTAGCTGAAGGCCTGTCTGAAGTACATGCCCACCGCTTTATTCACCGAGATATTAAGCCCAGCAACATACTTCTCTCATCGCTGGAACGCTCTATCAAACTCACCGATTTTGGTTTGACGCGGCGCACCGACCAGTCATGGACCGGCGAGCTCATGGGAACTCCAGCCTACGTGGCTCCTGAAATTGTTGACCCCAAAGCCAGCGTTGGTCCCGGCGTCGATATTTTTGCCCTGGGTATAGTGATGTTTCGGATGCTCGCTGGTCGGCTACCCTTCACCGGGCTCAGCGACGACCAGCAAATTATTTACCACAACATCAATACCGAAATACCTTCACTGGCGCAGTTTGCACCGGGTATTGATTCGGATATTGTCGGGGTCGTGAAGTGGTGCACGCGCAAGCAAGCATCTGCCCGCCCCGCCGACGGGTCAGAACTTTTTGAAGTTCTGCAGTCTATTCGCGAGCGACTCACCCAGGACGAGTTAGCGTATCGCGCCCAAAGTTCTGCCCCTCAAGAAACGCAGATGTGGGACGACGTTGAATACATCGCGGAGCGCACCGGCGCGACCAACGTGCTTCAACGAACTTCCATCAGCGGGTTCAGAACTCTTGAAAATGACCACGACGACTCCTCGTGGAACGAGACAGATTCTGATTTCCTTGAAACCGAGTACTACGAGCCCCAGGAAATTTCAGGGGTTGGCCCCCAACCGGCGCCCCATACTTCTTACCTTGAAGAATTCATAGAAGACGAAACAGGCGCCACCTTCATCGACGAACGCGGCAGCACCCGCTATGAACCGATTTCAGCGTCCTACCGGCATGAAAGCAGCTCATCGGCCCAAGAACATAGTCTTCCTCGTACCTCACAGTTGGAACAGGTACCCCCCGCCAGCGAAGATTTCCCCACCAAAGGGGATCCTCGAAAAGCACCCGAACTATGGCAACCTGCCCCAGCCCTGCCCACCGTTGTTTTAATCTTTATCGGCATCCTGCTGGCATTTGTGGTTGCAGGATTTGTGGGTTGGCAAATAGCCCAATCCACGGTGCAGTCAGGCTGGTTTGCCAGCTGGGTCAGTTTTGTTGATAGCTTTTCCGGTTCCGCCTAAACAGCCCACCTTGGCACCTAGCTCATTCAATGTGCTCAGCAAAAAGGAGCGCTACCTCCCAAGGTAACGCTCCTTTCTCTCACTCTCTTTAGCGGCGGGAAAGGTACTCTGCCACCAAGAAAGCAATCTCTAGTGATTGTCGGTGATTCAAACGCGGATCACACCGGGTCTCATAACGATCAGCAAAAGCTTCTTCATTAATCGGATCCGAACCGCCCAAGCATTCTGCGACGTCGTCGCCGGTCATCTCAATATGGATACCGCTGGGGAAAGAACCCAACGCCTCATGCACCTCGAAGAAACCCTTGACTTCATCAACCACGTCATCGAACCGGCGAGTCTTGTAGCCCGAAGGTACCGAAATAGTGTTGCCGTGCATAGGATCAGTCACCCACACCACCTTGGCACCGGAGGCCTGAACTCCCTCCACCAGCGCAGGCAGATTCTCCCGAATCTTAGAAGCCCCCATGCGGGTAATGAAGGTAAGACGGCCAGGTTCCCGCTCAGGGTCGAGCTTGTCTATCAGACGCAGGGCATCATCAGCAGTGGTGCTGGGACCGAGTTTGACGCCGATGGGGTTGCGTACCTTCGAGAGGAAATCGACGTGAGCGTCGTCGAGCCCACGCGTACGCTCGCCAATCCAGATAAAGTGTCCTGAGGTGTCGTACGGCTGATTGGTACGAGAATCAATCCTGGTCAGAGCGCGCTCGTAATCGAGCAAAAGACCTTCGTGACCCACGTAAAGTTCGGTGGTCTTCATGGCGTCGAAGTCCGCTCCGCATGCCTCCATGAACTTCAGTGCACGATCAATCTCACCCGAGAGCGATTCGTAGCGGGCATGAGCGGGGTTAGATGTGAACCCACGATTCCACTGGTTAACCAAGCGTAAATCAGCAAAGCCGCCGGTGGTGAACGCACGCACCAAATTCAGCGTCGATGCCGAAGTGTGGTACCCCTGCACCATCCGGCGGGGGTCATGTGCGCGTGCTTCCTCAGCGAACTCAAAACCGTTGACCATTTCACCGCGGAAAGTCGGCAGAGTCACTCCATCGCGGGTTTCGGTGTTAGACGAGCGGGGCTTCGAAAATTGCCCAGCCATACGCCCCATTTTGACCACGGGCATCGAGGCACCGTAGGTCAAAACAACTGCCATCTGCAGCAGGGTTTTTACGCGGGCTGAAATCTTATCGGCAGTTGCTCCCTCGAAAGTTTCAGCGCAATCGCCGCCCTGCAGGAAGAATGCCTTTCCCTTTGCTACCTCAGCGAGGTTCTTGCGCAGGCGGTCAACTTCCCCAGCAAATACCAGCGGGGGCACGGTGTTGAGCTCGTTGATAACATTCGTATAGTCAGGATGCTCTTGCCATGTGGGTTGCTGGTCAATGTTAAGTTGGCGCCAGTCGTCAAGACCGGGAAAATTTTTTGCCGAGCTTGCGCTACCAGCTAGTCCGTTTTCCAAAGTCTCTTGATCCATAGTCATGGTGGAGAATCCTTTAGTTATGTAGTCAATGAGAACAGGGTTAAGAATTCACTCAAGCCTGTTTGTCCAGTCTAGGGTCGGGGCAGGCGCTCTCGGTCTCTTATTTCAGATGCTGAGAGAATTTCACGTAGCCCCTAACCATGACTCTATTTGTTCAATAATTCTTCAACAGCGGCGGAGGCTGAAATATTCTTCTCTGCCATGAGATCTTTAACATCGCTGGCGTAGAGCGGCACATATTCTTGCTCACTGAGTTCTCTAATAGCTGCAGAGATTTTGTCTGCCACCATACGCTGAACTTTATGGTCTTTGGCGCGGTCCCAGTATTCGGAGAAATCAAGAGGTTCACCAATGACGGTGCGGATGGTAACTTTCTTGCCATTCTTCCGCAGGTTAATCTTGTTGCTACCACTAGGCTGAAAATCGTTGTTGCCGATTTGTCCCACCGGTACCACGGGTACGCGCTGAGTCAGTGCCAGACGTGCGACGCCAAGCTTGGCGCGGTAGCCGCGACCGTCGGGGCTCCGGGTGCCTTCTGGATAAATACCCAAGTAGCCGCCTTCTTGGAGTTTCTGCGCTCCGCCATCTAGCGATGCCTGGCTCTTAGCGCCACCGGAGCGATCCAGCGGTAGCTGCCCTACCGCGGTAAAAAACCAGCGACTGACCGCGCCCTGAATGCCGGTGCCGGTGAAGTAGTCAGACTTAGCCAAGAAGTACACCTGGCGCGGAACAGCAAGGGGCAGAAAAATAGAGTCGCAGAAAGCAAGGTGGTTGCTCGCTAAGATGGCGCCTGTCTGGGGAAGGTTTTCCACGCCCTGCATTTCATGGTGTACTAGTCGAGACATCAGCGGCCCCACCACGGTCTTTTTCAATGCCATATAGAGCATCTAAAACTCCTCAAACGTATTTTTCTGCCTGTTTCTTAAAATTTTACCTGCCTGGCTCTCATTTCCGCACAAAGCTCTCCCCGGCTAAGAAAGAATGCGCTGAGAGCGAGCTATATGGTGCAGGTCCTCGCCGTCGAGCGCTGGAAATGTCAGAATAAAGTGCACCGACAGAGAGGCATCGCACTATGAGTTCCGAGATTATTCACGACCCGCTATCGCATCCAGGTAGCCGTCCCATCGGCATTTTGCTAATCCACGGTTTTACGGGCTCGCCCTGGAGCATGCGACCGCTTGCGGAATTTTTTGCCGAGCAGGACTACCCTGTGGAGATGATTCTGCTGCCGGGCCACGGTAGCCATTGGAAAGACATGATGCCGGTGACTCGTCACGATTGGATGTCTGAGGTGGACGACGCCTATTGGAAGCTATGCCAGCGGTCTCAGCACGTCGTCGTTATTGGTCTTTCTATGGGAGGCATGCTGGCTCTGCGGGAATCGGTGCGTAGAGAAGTTTTAGGGACAGTGCTCATTAATCCTTTTGTGCAGAACCCCACCGTCTTACTACGTTTCGCAAAATTCTTTTCTCGTTTTGTGACAAGTACCAATGGTGTGACTTCTGATATTGCAAAACCAGACGCTGACGAGGGAGGATACCCGCGCGTTCCATTGAAAGCCGCCGCTGAGCTACATGCGCTGGGCAAAGAAACACGCCCGCTCGTTCGCTCCCTTAAGGCTCCCGTTCTTTACTTTCGGTCAGCTGAAGACCATGTGGTTTCGGACAAATCCCACCATTTTTTTCATAAGCATGCTGAATGCCCTGTAAAGTTTATTGAGCTTGAACGCAGTTACCACGTAGCAACGCTCGATTATGATGCGCCCGTTATTTTGAAAAACTCCCTTGAGTTTGTGCAATCACTAGAAGCTGATCTGAAAGGTCACGCATGAAACACATCTCTATACCTGAAGCAGTAGTTTCCGACCCCTCGCAGAACCTCACCAGCATCCTCGAACGCAAGGTATCGGATTCTACTGATCCTGTCCTTTACAAGGTGCAGCGATCGAGCGGCAACTGGGTTCCGGTACGAGCCACCGAATTCAAAAAGCAGGTAGTGGAGCTCGCCAAGGGCATGATTGCAGCCGGTCTTAACCGCGGCGACGTCGTAGGTATTATGAGCCGCACGCGTTATGAATGGACGCTTATCGACTTCGCTATCTGGTATGCGGGTTTGGTTTCTGTTCCTGTGTACGAAACTTCATCGCCGGCTCAGGCAGCCTGGGCGCTCTCCCATTCCGGTGCTAAAGCAGTTTTTGTGGAGACTGAGAAACTTGCCGGTGTCGTCGAGCAGGGCAACGACTTTGAAACGCTTTCCCTTAAAAATACCTGGGTGATTGATAGCGGTGCACTCGCTGAACTGGTAGAACAGGGGCAGCATATTTCAGATGAAACGGTTGAGCGACGCCGTTCTGCAGCTACCCTCGAAGACACAGCCTCTATCATCTACACCTCTGGTACCACTGGAAAACCAAAGGGGTGCTTGCTGACCCACGGGAATTTTGTGCGTCTCTCTGCAAACGTTAGGGTATGTGAGCCCAACGTAGCGCGCGAGGGTAACTCCACCATTATCTTCTTGCCACTGGCACATGTTTTAGCACGTGAAATCCAGATTTTGGCTCTGGATGCTGGAGTGGTGGTTGGTCACTCCCCCGATATTAAGAACCTCACCTCAGACCTTGACTCTTTCAAGCCAAACTTTCTACTGGTGGTTCCGCGCGTCTTTGAAAAGATTTATGAGGCATCGGTTCAGAAGGCCGAAAAGGGAAGCGCCATTAATTCCAAGCTCTTCCACCGCTCGGTTGATGTGGCTCGTAAATGGTCTGAGGCGAAGATTGCCGGTGACGTACCCAAGCGTTTAGAAATGCAGTACCGCTTCTATGACCGCTTAGTCTACTCCCAGTTGCGCAAGGCGATGGGTGGTGAAATTAAGTACGCTGTATCTGGCGGTGGTGCGTTGGCGCCGCGGCTTGGTCATTTCTTCCACGCTGTAGGCGTGAAGGTAATCGAGGGCTACGGTATGACAGAGACCACCGGTTCCTTGGCTGTAGGGCGCACTCGTGAATTCGAAGTGGGCAATGTGGGACCTTTGATTCCCGGCACTTCAGCGCGTTTGGCGGAGGATGGCGAGCTGGAAATTAAGGGTATCGGAGTTTCCCCTGGCTATTTCAACAATGAAGAAGAAAATAAGGTGGCGTACACAGAAGACGGCTGGCTACGCACCGGAGATTTAGCGCAGATTGACGAGCGCGGTTTCCTTAAGATTGTGGGACGCAAGAAAGAAATTATTGTGACGGCGGGCGGTAAGAACGTCATTCCCGTCTCTGCAGAGGATCGTTTGCGTACCAGCCCCATGGTTTCTAATGCCATGCTGGTTGGCGACGAAAAGCCTTTTATTGCAGCGCTAGTTACACTCGATCCGGACACCTTACCAGATCAGCTGGAACACCTGGGTCTACCCCGCGATATGAGTGTCTCTGAGGCAGCTATTAATCCTCGTGTGCGGGAGGCTGTACAGAAGTTTGTGGATGATGCCAATACTTTTGTATCTCGTGCCGAGTCGATCCGCGAATTCCGTATCCTTAACCGCGATTTCACTGAGGAAGACGGACATTTGACTCCCTCGCAGAAGATTAAGCGTCCAGTTATTCTGCAGGAATTTTCGGCGTACGTAGATGATATGTACAACCGCACCAAGGATTCTATCGCGGAATCTCGCAAGAAGCTCCAGGAGTATTCGGATAAGCGTTCGGAGCGGGTTGAGGTTAAGCGTGCAGAACGAGCTGAGAAGTTTGAGGAATTCCGCCATGAGACCGGCAATAAGTTGATTGACTTGGGCTCACAGCTAAAGAATCCTCAACCGAAGAACTCTAAGAAACATGGAAAGTCTAAGGCTGAGGAGAAGTAGGAAGCCTAAGAACAAATCAACAACAGGGTATAAGCGGTCATGAAAAGGGCACGCGCGAAGCGTTTACTGTAGAACCCGACTTGCGAGTTTTGCGAAGCGAGCAATGTCTGCACTGAAGGAAGCTACAGTAATAAGCTAAGCCAGTGTCCTTTTCATACCGTCGAGTTTTTACTTTTCTAGTTCTAGGCCAAGAAGCGCATTCTCTACTACCTCTGTAAGCGCTGGGTGAATCCAGAACTGCCCACGCGCCATCTCATGGGCGGTGAGTCCAAAGCTCATTGCCTGAATCAGTGGTTGAATGAGCATCGAGGATTCTTCGCCCACCAGGTGTGCGCCCAAAAGTTCGCCGGTATCTTTGCGGGCAATGACCTTGCACAGCCCGACCTGATCTTCCATTGCCCAGCCGTAGGCGACGTCGCCAAAGTTCTGCACTTTCACCGCAATTTCGAAGCCTTCTTCGGTTGCTTTGGTGCGCGCTTCGTCTTCGGTCAAACCGACTGTAGCGATTTGCGGGTATGTGAAGACGGCGGCGGGAACAAAGCGCTCATCGGTTTCGCGTAGCGAATCGGGGTGGACGAGGTTGTGCTGTACCGTACGGGTTTCGGCATTGGCAACGTGCTTGAGCAGGTAATTGGAACTGATGTCGCCGAGTGCGAAGACGCCGTCGACGGGTTTTCCACCGGATAGTACACGGTGAAAACGGTCGACCTCAATGGCACCAGAATCGCGCAGATCAAAGAAACTTGCGGCGTTGAGGGATTCTGAGTTGGGTGTGCGGCCTGTTGCGATGAGCACGAGGTCGGCGTCAATTGAAAGGTTTTTGCTGTCGTGTTCGAAGACGACGCGGGCTGAGCCGTCGTCATTGCTCTCGATGCTCGCCAGTGCGTAGTTGAGGCGCAAGTCCCACTGTTTTGCGGCTTCACGTTTGAAACGCTCGACGATTTCTTGGTCATAGCTACGTAGCAGGGTTTCGCTACGGTTTGCCTGCACGACCGTTGAGCCGAGCCCGTTGAATACGTGGGCGAATTCGGCGGCGATGAATCCACCTCCAACTACCACGACGCGCTGAGGTAGTTCGTCAATACGCATGACGGTGTCAGAGGTGTGGACGGCGGGGTGGTCGATTCCGGGAACCTGGGGAAGTTGATTGTGGGAGCCGGCAGCGATAACGATTTGCTTGCCGCGTAATTTTTTACCAGATGCGGTTTCAAGTTCGTGAGTGCCGGTGAACTTTGCATATTCTTCGAAGACGGTGACGTTGTCCAGGCTCTTGCGGTAGTCGAGGCCGCCGTGGGAGATAGCGTCGATGCGTTTGAAGATGCGGTCGCGCATGGACTTCCAGTCCACGTGGGTGACTTCAGCTTCAACACCGAGGCGTCCGATGTGCGTGGCTTCGGTGGCTACCGTTGCCGGGTAGACGTACTGCTTGGTGGGGATGCAGCCGAAATTGAGGCAGGTACCGCCGAAGGTGCCGCCGTCGATGATGGCAACCTTTTTGCCGTCCCATTCTTCGTTGATGATTGAGTTGCCTGAACCTGATCCGATGATGATGAGATCGAATTCTTGGATGTTCGACATAGGTGACTCCCCCTGTTTCCGTTAGCTTGTTCTCACCCATTAAACAGTAGGACGGCATGGTTTTATTCCGCGAGTGGCTGGGTGCGATTAGGATGAGTTGAGCAAGCTCAACAACGTGCGGAATCCGCGAACTTCTTCACTCGCTCTGCACGGACGAATGAGTTTGAGGCGGTCAAGGGTGAATTCGAGGCGAAGTACGGTCGTTCTGATGTGCCAGAGCGTACCGACGTGGACTGGTTGAGTACTGATGGTGAGTATGCTCGTCGCGCTGGTGTAGCTGACGAGGCGCAGAAGAGAGTAGAGGCAGCAGAGTCCGAGGTTGGTTCCTTAGAGTCGAAGGCCACAACCGCAACCGATACCCGCCAGCGTGCTTATACGGATTACGTGGCAGAGCATGAGTCCCATGAAGAATCACGGGTCATCAAACCGTCGATGACCGAGGCGAAGGCACATGAGGTTTCTGAACGTCAGATGAAACGCGACCAGCGATACTTGGCAGCAGGGTCTTCACCTGCAAAGGCACGTGAAAGCCTAGCCGCCGAGAAAGCACTGATTCAGCGCAAGAGTCAGACAGTGGCACAGAAGAAATCGGCTACCTCCGTAACCCCTGCGGCGCGATTGCAAGAAACCCGCCAGCAAAGTATGAGAAGACGATAAAAGGCGAGTTATTGCAAAATTCAGATGAATCAGTGGTTCGGTTCTCGACTGAATAAATTTCTAGGATGTTATCAGGGGCTTATCAGAAGGCTAGGTTAGATTTAAAGAACTAGCTATACCCAGTTTTAGTTATCTGTCTAACTTAAGGAGAGTTTACTATGTCCCGTAGACCCATAATATTCGCCACCGCTGTAGTAGCTACGCTTGCTTTAGCTGGATGTGGAACGAACACATCGAATGATTCCACATCACATAGCTCCTCATCGGAGGGTCATTCGATGGCCAGCCACAGTATGGATGGCGGTTCAGCTCCTGCGGGTATCGTTGACGCCAACGCTCCCAAATACCCGGTAGGTACCGAGGTGACACTTACTACGGACCACATGGAAGGCATGAAAGAAGCGCCAGCCAAGATTGTTGGTGCATACAAGACCACAACTTACGCCGTAGATTACACTCCCACAGATGGCGGAACACCCATCAAAAATCATAAGTGGGTAGTTCAGGAAGAGCTCAAAGATGCAGGCAAGACGCCTCTTAAAGTCGGAGATAAAGCGGTGCTTGAGGCAGACCACATGCCAGGGATGAAGGGTGCTGAAGCGACAATTTCCCAGGTTACCGATCAGACTGTTTATATGGTCGATTATGAGGCAAATGGTATGACAATGAAGAACCATAAATGGGTCACTGAGGACGAAATCGCCCCAAGAAGCTAGCGTTCAAAATGTTTTAATAGTGCCCCCTCCGGCGATGAACTGGCCCCCGAAAGTTGGACTGGTTTTATTCTAGGCGGTTAGAGGCTTTAGGGTCTGGTTCCGGTATTGCATCGGAGTCAGGCCCTTGAGTCGTTTTTGGATGCGTTCATGGTTGTACCAACGGATGTAGTCATCAATTGCGTGGTAGAACGTCTCCAGACTGGTGAATGATTCCCCGTGGTACATCTCTGATTTGAGGTGTCCGAAGAAGTTTTCCATTACCGCATTGTCGTAACAGTTTCCTTTCCTTGACATCGATTGTGTGCCACCGATAGCTGTGATGAGTGTGCGCCAGCTGGAATGTTGATATTGGAATCCTTGGTCGGTATGTACAAGCAAACCTTTATCTGGTGATTCTTGCGCGATGGCATCGCGTAAAGATTGCGACGTAAACGCCGTATTCGGTGAGGTTGAAATGCTGTACGACACGA